>JBILST010000159.1:0-5452 GCA_044371865.1 Flavobacterium sp. | reverse complement strand
GTCGATACCTTCTTCTAACTCTACGAAAATTCCGAAGTTAGTAAAGTTTCTAACGATTCCAGTGTGTTTAGAACCTACTGGGTATTTAGCAGTGATATCTGTCCATGGATCTTGCGTCATTTGTTTGATACCTAAAGACATTTTTCTTTCGTCTCTGTCTAAAGTTAAAACAACTGCTTCAACCTCGTCTCCAATTTTCATGAAATCTTGAGCACTTCTTAAGTGAGTAGACCAAGACATTTCAGAAACGTGGATTAAACCTTCTACACCTTCAGCAACTTCGATGAAAGCACCGTAATCAGCTAAAACAACTACTTTACCTTTTACTTTATCACCAACTTTTAATTCAGCTCCTAAAGCATCCCATGGATGAGCGTTTAATTGTTTTAAACCTAATTGGATTCTTGTTTTCTCGTCATCGAAATCAAGGATTACTACGTTTAATTTTTGATCTAATTCAAGAACTTCGCTTGGGTGATTGATTCTTGACCAAGATAAGTCTGTAATATGGATTAATCCATCTACACCACCTAAGTCGATAAATACACCGTAAGAAGTAATGTTTTTAACAACACCTTCTAATACTTGTCCTTTTTCTAATTGACCAATGATTTCTTTTTTCTGTACTTCAATATCAGCTTCGATAAGCGCTTTGTGAGATACTACTACGTTTTTGAATTCGTGGTTAATTTTAACTACTTTGAATTCCATAGTTTTGTTCACATATTGATCGTAATCACGGATAGGTTTCACATCAATTTGTGATCCTGGTAAGAATGCTTCAATTCCGAAAACATCTACAATCATACCACCTTTAGTTCTACATTTAACGAAACCGTTCACGATTTCACCTGTTTCGTTAGCAGAAATAACTCTATCCCATGCTTTGATAGTTCTAGCCTTTCTGTGAGATAATACTAATTGACCTGTTTTATCTTCACGAACGTCGATTAATACTTCTACTTTATCACCAACTTTTAAGTTAGGATTGTAACGGAATTCGTTTAAAGAAATAACACCTTCAGATTTAGCGTTGATGTCTACAATTGCGTCTCTTTCAGTAATTCTAACAACTACTCCTTCTACTACTTCTTCTTGATCTGTAGCGATGAATGTTTTAGTTACTAGATCTTCAAATTCTTGTAAGTTTTTTTCATCTACTGGATCAATTCCTTCTTGGAAGTTATGCCAGTTAAAATTCGCTAAAAACTCTTCTTGTGTTTTGTTAATTTCAGACATGCTGATTAAAAATTTGTATGCCGTGATTCTAGCGTTTCTTGATGCGATTAGAAAACAACAGCAGTGTTTTACGTAAATGATTGATACCTAAAGGAAACGCTATTCGCCAAAAGGTGCGCAAAATTACAACTATATTTTTGATTTACAAAACCTTTAGCGCTAGTTTTTATCATACTAACCTATATTTATATTTTATAAATAAGTTATTTTAAATACATTTGCAGAAATTTAATTGATAAAATGAAAAAAATAGTATTTATTGTTGCTTCTATTCTTTTGGTTGTTTCGTGTAACAATCTTAAAGATAATGAGTTTTTAATTTCTGGTAAAGCTGCTGGAATTAAAGATGGAAAGAAAGTATTTGTAGAAATACAAACTGAAACTGGTTCTACTGCTAAAGATACCTCTGTTGTTACTGACGGAAAGTTTGAATTACAAGGTATTACAGATGGAATCGACATTGGTTTTATTCGATTTGAAGGCGAAGAAATTAATTTACCTATTATTTTAGAAGAAGGAAATATTACTGTTGATATTGTTAAAGATTCGATTCATAAATCTACTTTAGGTGGAACTCCAAATAATGATAAGTTTCAACAATTTAATACTGAAACCAGAGTAATCTCTGAAAAAGTTGTAAAATTTGAGAAAAGTAACGGTCCTGCTATGCAACAAGCTCGTATGAATAATGATACCGTTGCCGTTAATAAATTACTAAAAGAATATAAAAAGTTTCAGGATGAAATGAATAATTATTCTAAGAAATTTATCAAAGAAAATCCAGATGCTTACTTGTCTGTGTTGTTATTAGAGAATTTTTTAATGAGACAGTATTTAACTCCAGAAGAAGTTAAATCGTATTATAATGGTTTAAGCAAAGAAGTAACTGAAACAAAAAGTGGTAAGAAAATTAAAACTACTTTAGATGCTATGACCGCTATTGTTATAGGTAAACCAGCACCTTTATTTTCAGGACCTACTCCTGATGGAAAAACGGTTTCGTTAAAAGAAACTTTAGGAAAAGTTACTATTATTGATTTTTGGGCTTCTTGGTGTGGTCCGTGTAGAGCTGAAAATCCTAATGTGGTTGCTTTATATAATGAATTTCACGCACAAGGTTTAAATATTATTGGGGTTTCTTTAGACAAAGACGCTGCTAAATGGAAAGAAGCTATTGCTAAAGACAAATTAACTTGGGCACATGTTTCTAATCTTAAATTTTGGGAAGATCCTATTGCTAAACAATACAATGTGCAATCAATTCCAGCAACTTTTATTTTAGATGCTAAAGGAACTATTGTTGCAAAAGATTTAAGAGGTGATGCTTTAAAAGCGAAAGTAAAAGAACTTTTAGGAGTTAAATAATTCCTACACAAACTATATTTAAAAAAATCTTCTTCGGAAGATTTTTTTATGTTTTTCATTTACAGAAAGTTATAAAATAGTCTGCAAAATAGTAGAAAATAACTTTGCAGGAATAAAAAACAATTCTATATTTGCAACCGCTTAGTCAAATAAGCAAGATGGCTTGGGGAGATACTCAAGCGGCCAACGAGGGCGGACTGTAAATCCGCTGATTACATCTTCGCAGGTTCGAATCCTGCTCTCCCCACAAAAGCACTTCTAACGAGGTGCTTTTTTTTGTATATTACTATTCTTTCTATTGCATACATCCTGCATACACTATCCATACTTTATCTATACACTATCTACGGAGTATCTACGTAGTATGAAACTAACCACTTTTTTAGTTCTCGATACAATTTTTAGCTGAAAATCTTGGGCTTTATCACTAAAAAAAACTCGAAGTGACGTTAGTGTAAACAGGGTTTGGGGATTAGATTTTTTTTTATATATTTGTGATATATAAGCCATTTAAAATTTCTATTTGCCATGAAGAGTATACGTATTGAGAAGATTTTTCACCATGGTGCTTATCGCATTGGGGTGTTTTTTGATAAGGATTTTGAAATTATTGCCGTTTTAAAACGTTTAGGCGCTACTTATAGTGGTTCTCTCAGGTGTTGGTATATGGATTATTCTAAGATTTCTTATCATTTATTACGTTCTCATTTTCCGGATTTAGTGGTTGTTACTGAATCTTCTATCCCAAATTTGGTGACCGGTGTTGATAACCGTGACCTTTCACCCATAGCTTCTAAAAGCGCACTTCAGTTAGACTCTGGTTTGAGTAATCCTGAACATCCTCCAACTCGTGTAACTTTTGATCAATTGAAATTGCAATTGTTGCCAAGTATTGGTAAATATTGGGTTTTTAAGATGCATTTTCATCATGAAATTAGCAAACAACTTTTAAAGATAAAAGGGGTTTATTGGAACGGAAATTACAAAAGCTATATGGTTTTTAGGATTGAAGCCGTGAAGCATCAAGTGGAAATGGTTTTAGGTGTTTCTGATTTTTTTGGTACCGATTATTTTGTGAAGGATTTAGTTGTAGGTAAAGGAAAAATAAGGGTTTTGCCTCATGAAGAATCGGTTGCTTGGATGGAAGTTTATGTACCTAAAATGGTGGCGGTTCATGAAAAATTGAAACGTTTTTCTATGGCTCGTTATAGTAAGGTAAAGCATTGCTATTTGCTTCCGGCTGCGCCTGTGGTTATGGAATCTTTGTATTTGCAGTTTGAGTCTTTAGGTATTGAAATTGAATCGTTACTTCCGAAAACGTATTTAGACAAGCGTAATTTACCGAATAAGAAGCAACTAGACTTAAGTAAGACTAAAAAGAGTTTGTTGGATTTAGTTCCTGAGCCAGCGCAGTTGTATTTGAGTAGTATGATTGATACGTTATTGGCTTTGAATTATAGTAGTTCTACGTTGCGCACTTATTGTGGTGCGTTTATTCAGTTTTTACGTTATTTTGAGTTTCGTGATCCTGAGCATGTTAGTAGAGAGGAGATTATACGTTTTTTAGGTTCGTTAATGGAGCGTGGGTTATCGGCTACGAGTGGTCATAGTATGGTGAATGGTGTGCAGTTTTATTATCAGCAAGTTTTAGGGAAACGTGATTTTAATTTTGTGCTTCCGCGACCAAAAAAGGAGAAGAAATTACCAGTTGTATTGACGATGGAAGAGTGTTTGCAGATTTTTAAGGTGGTGGACAATCCAAAGCATAAGCTTTTATTGTTGATAGGTTATGGTGCGGGTTTACGAGTGAGTGAGATTGTGAGTTTGAAATGGAGTGATATTTTATTTGAGGAGCACAAGATTCATGTGAAGAATGCTAAAGGGAAGAAAGACCGAATGGTTATGCTGCCCTACTCTATTGTTACTTCATTACAATTATATAGAGAATTATATAAAGGGAAGCACTATGTTTTTGAAGGTCAATTTGCTGGGGAGCCTTACAGCACTGGAAGTGTGCAACAAGTGATGCGTAATGCATTAAAATTAACGGGTTTAGAGAAAAAAGCCACGGTTCATACGTTGCGTCATAGTTTTGCCACTCATTTATTAGAGAATGGCACCGACATACGTTATATACAGCAATTTTTAGGGCATTCGAGTATAAAAACCACGACGGTTTACACGCATTTAACGAAAACAGCTGTTGACAAGATACAGAGTCCGCTGGATCGAATGGTTGATTTAAAAGGTAAGAAAAAACTTGAAGAATAATTTTTACAGCTAAAAAAAGTTGTATATATTTGATGATATTTACTAGTTATGGGCAAGTTTAATACAGCAATGAAATACACAATTCTCTTAATATCGTTTTTTTTTATGAGTTGTAATTCTCAACCAAAGAACCAAATTTTTACTTCCGAATTTGAATATTCAATAATACTTCCAGAAAAATGGGCAGAATACGACGACGATAAAAATGTAAATGCTTTCTTTGAGACAGAAAATTGGACTGGTAATTTAAGAATAACAGTAATCGATGTTGATAAAAACATAGATGATAATTATATCGAAAAGGAATATAATAATCAGAAAAACGCTGAAAAAATTATTACTGAAAATGGTTTTACTGGATTTAAGTATATAGAAAAATCTCAGGACGGTTTAATGTATTATTGGCAATTATTTCATAAAAACAAAATGTTTATTTGTTCATTCTTATTGAATCCTGAAAATGAAAAAAATCTAAACGAAACAGAAATTGAAAAAGTTAGGAAAATAATAAACTCAATAAAAGCTTTATAAAAAAACCAGCCCATAACAGCGGTTT
Source organism: Flavobacterium sp. (assembly GCA_044371865.1). Lineage (GTDB taxonomy): Bacteria > Bacteroidota > Bacteroidia > Flavobacteriales > Flavobacteriaceae > Flavobacterium. The sequence continues at coordinate 21 of JBILST010000159.1, read as the reverse complement.
GCTTCAATGGCTATTTCCGGA
>JBILST010000158.1:0-5485 GCA_044371865.1 Flavobacterium sp. | reverse complement strand
CTAACACCATAAGGCATAATGTTTTGAATTCCATCTAATAAAGTAATTTGATAATCGTTGGAAGCATGATTAATTAACTCTGATTTTCTAACAAAACCATACTGATTACTAGAACTCCATTGGTATCGAAATGTAAGTTGTAAATCATGATTAATTTCTTCAAAAATTATTTTATTACCATACAGGTTCTTGTAAAGATTACGAGAAATTGTATAAATATTATCTGAAAAACGTTCAGAAAATGGTTCCCAAATTTTAATCTCATTATCCCAATGGATTTGAAAAATAGATTTGCTACCCGTACTATCATAAGATTCTGTAATTTTATCATCTGTATAATAGGGAAATAAAGCAAATTCTGCGTTTTTTCTACCCGCAGTAAGGCCACCATTACTAGAAATAAACATCCAATGATTCGAATCGCTTACTATGCTCATGAAAAATGGGCGCATGCCGTCGTTATTGGCGATTTTATAATATTTTTCTCCATTCAATAAAACGATATCCATGGATACCATTTTATCTTCTATTTCATTTTCAACAAATATAGTTTGGCTATTGTTCATGATAATTTTTAAAGTAATTCTATATTATTTTACTCATAATAACACCTAGGCCATTTGTAAATAGCCTAGTAGTTATTACTTTAAATTTTAATTATTTCTATTAATTTAATTATTGATAAACTCTAATATAATCCACTAACATTTCTTGTGGAAAAACAGTATCTTGATTAGGAGAACCTGGTAAGTTACCCCCTACAGCCATATTAAGAATCATGTAAAAAGAATCGTTAAAAACCCATTCTCCAGGTACATCATCAGGTGTAATTTGATTGTATAAAACATCGTCAACATAATAATTGATGTAATTTTCGCCCCATTCGATTCCAAAAACGTGGAAATCATTATCAAATCTATTGTTCGCTAGTGTATACGTTTTAGAAATAGAAGCTCCACCCGAATATCCTGGACCATGCACTGTTCCAAAAACAGATGTTGGTCGATTTCCTAAATATTCCATGATATCAATTTCGCCACATTGCGGCCAACTTACTTGGTCAATATTTGAGCCTAACATCCAAAAAGCCGGCCATAATCCTTTGCCCCAAGGTAATTTAATACGGGCTTCAAAACGGCCGTATTTTTTTTCAAATATTCCTTTGGTTACAATTTTTGCAGATGTATAACCTGAACCCAAGTATAGTTCTCTTTTTGCGGTTATTTTAAGCATTCCGTTTTCTACTACAATATTTTCTGGTCTACTAGTATAATATTGTAATTCATTGTTTCCCCATCCGTTATTACCTGTACCAATGTCATAAGACCACAAGGTATTATCGGGAGCTCCATCTACATTAAATTCATCTTGCCAAACTAATTGTTTCATAGTAGTAACAGTTTGTTTTTCATCGGTAGAACATCCCCATAACAATAATAATGTACTTGCTAAGAGAAAACTTTTCTTTATATTTTTATTCATTTTCGATATCTTTTAAAGTGTTAAATGCCTTGTGTTAATTATAAAAATAAATGTTATCTACATAAATAACAGAATTATCACCACCCTCTAAAATAAGTTGGGCTAAATGTGATCTACTTGCTAAACCTGGCATGGCAGAAAAAGGAATGTTGATAGAAATCCAACTTTGAGAAACAACAGGAGTTGAAGTTGATGCTGTGAATGTTGTAGAATGTCTTGTATCATCTCCACCACCATAAGCACCATCTGCTCCAAAATCTACTACAATTACTCTAAGTTGTCTACCTGGAGCAATTGGACCTGGAATAAAAGCATCTAAATGAACGTGTGTCATTCCTGTTGCATTAATCGTTGGACTGCTAAATTCAATTCCCACAAAATTAAAAACTGTATAATTTAAAATATTGTCTCCATTCACTGAAAAATCATTTGAAAGAGTTGTTTGCCAAGGCGCCCAATAACCATTATAATAATTTACGGGAACGTTTGCATACCTATCTGAAAAAATGGAAATTACATTAGACTGCGGTCTAGTAGGTATAGGTGCAGCAACAAATGTTCCTTGACAATTGATGGTTAAACTACCCGTTGCAGGTTGACCTCCAAATGTTGCTGTTATTGTTGAAGTTCCAGCACTTAGAGATCTAATAGAACCCGCAGCATCTACAGAAGCAACTGAAGGATTTGAAGATGTAAAGTTCATGTAAGATGGACTTATTGTAATCGATTGATTAATGCCTGTTGGTAAATTGAACGTAGCTATTACACCTTCAACTTTTGAATTAACTCCAACAAATGTAGTTTCCGACACATTGTTTCCGTTTTCAATAGAAGCTTGTCCATGCGCAATAGTCCCTAATTTTTCAAATCTTAATTCATCAATCCACAAGGTATAACCAAATCCGTTTGTGCCATTTGTACCGGCTGCAAATCTGAACATTCCTCTTTCATGTAAAAGTTTAGAAGCATCAGGAATTGGGATGATGTATTTTGTCCATTGGGTACCAACACTAACATCTTTCATGGTAACCATATATTCGTTTGGAAAGAAATCCTCTCCAAAACCAAATTCACCAACAGTTACCCCTTGAGATGATCTTGCCCAAAAAGTTAAAGCATCAAAGTCTGTTAAATCTCTCCCAGCGCCATCAATTCTAAAAATACCTCCAGCATAACTTCCTAATGGATCATTTGCGTTAGGCACATCAATACGTATAGAAGCGTTTCCAATATAGGCTTCGTTATCATCAACTGAAAATGCAGTAAATTTTGAATCACCATAAGGAAAATAAAAATCACTTCCAAGACCAATAAAGTTATCTGTAAAGATTTCTCCATTTTTAGAAAACGTTGCTAACGTAGCATCGTCAGACATTTCTCTTTCACAATTCAAATTAGTAATTACCACTAATCCTAAAAGAAATGCATTTCTTAAATAATTAAATTTTTTATTTTTCATTTTCATTTATTTTTAAAATTATTTACCAATATTTATGTGAATGTAAGTTCTAATTTCCCATTCAGAACCATTTCCAAATCCTACAGGACTAATAGTTGGTACTGGAGGAAAAGTATTAGCAGGAACAGCATTCGGTGAATAACGAGGAGAATATTGATCTAATGAACGCCAAATTCCCATTAACCCAATTCTTGTATCAGGTAATATAAACCAACTTGGCTTACCTACTGAAGTTGAAATATCAATAGAAGATTGTACAGGATAAGTTAAGTTAAAATCACGGTGGTAATCGTAAGGTCCCCAATCGTTAAATTTGACAGAACTAGTTAGTTTAACTTTTTTGTAAATCATTCTAACATCAGCCCCAGATCTATTAATAGTTCGTTCTGAATCACCATTACCTTGACCATTTCCAAAATAAACATTCGCAATTAAACCAAGATCTGGTGTTAATTTAGATACAATTCTAGTATTTGATTCCCATAAATCTTGTGCAGGTGCTGATTTTTCAAAAGCAAAAGCTGAACGATTTGCTAAAAATCCAATAGCGGCATCCATTGTTGTTGGTAAATGACGGTAAACAAAACCAGTACTAAAAGCAAATTTTGCATCTTCAACCATATCATTATTCCATTCATACATCCATGTTGCAGGTGTTGGGTCCCATGTTAATAATAACTCACCACCAACTGTTTCTCTATTAACCCTTACTACGAAAGGATCATCTTGAAAATTTCTAAGTCTTCCAGGGGCATCTACCCCGTTTGGCATCGCCTCAACTAAAGGTTTTTGCCATAAAAAGTTAGGTGCAATTTGTAAATTTGAGTTCACATTATAAGTAAAACCAGTTAAAAAGTTCATTTGGTTTCCACTTCCACTATCTTTTAATCTCCAACCTGTAAACGTTTGAACATTATCTGCTCCTCCATTTGCAACTAATCCCATAATTGCTCCTTGCGTATAGATATTAAATCTACCTTTTGAAAAAGTAAATTTGGCTTTACCTCCCCAATTATCTTTGGCATTGATGTAATCATTGTAAACTATCCCATTTTCATACATTTGAAAAGCACTTCCATTAAGCGGACTTCCTCCCCAAATACCTCCTAACGATATACCAAATGCTCCAAATTTTCTTTGTAAAGCAATGGTTGCTCTTTCTGTTGGCCATGCTGGAATTATACCTGTTCTAACTTGTGTTTGATTCAAAATACGCTTACCGCTTGAATCATACTCAATATCGGTATTTATATCTCGATGATATATTCCTGTTACATCCCAATTAAATACTTTTTTACTATATTTTAATAAATAGGTTGGGTTTGCTCCCCACCACAATTGAGGTCCAATTGCAACTTTTAAACCGTCTAAACTTCTTTTACCATCAATTTCAAAACCTAAAGTTTCACCATTATAAATATCTAAATTAGGACCATAGTTTGCTTCAGGATATAATGCAAAAACATCTCCTTCATACCCCCAGTGGTAATGCCCAGTTCTATAAAAACCTCTTAAATCGAAATCTTTTTCATTCCATGAATAAGAAGCATTATATACTTGAACTCTATTATTATCGCCAATAACTACAGGTCCGTCTGGTGTATCAACTGTTTGTGTACGACCTCTGTTTTCATAAAAAATCTCGTTGATTGGATTTTCAGCAACTCTACCCAAAATATTAACATTCACATTGGCTTTCATGTTTGGTGCAGGGTTCCCCTCTACACCTATGTAATATGATTCCATGTGATCGAAACCTAATTCATTTGGATAAACCACATTGTCAGGATCAGCAACATCTGGAGTTGTAATCAAACTTCCTCCAGTATTAAAAGTGGTAAACTCAGCTCTTAAATTGCTTATTTTGATAATATCTCCCTCATTTTTACCTAAAGCAGCTTTATCAGATCTAGCTCTTAAAACAGCATCCATTAAATTTATATTTTTAAAATATTCATTTAAATTATCTGCCGTTACACCTTCATCAAATGGACTAATTCTATGCACTTCTTTAAGTGCGTAATAAGCAGCTCTTGGATATAATTCATATAATCCTCTAGAATTCACTGGACCTTTAGCGCAAATTCCAAACCATTCTTCGTTCATATTATTTTGACCTTCTCTAAAATCAAAAGGATAACCTCCATTAGACCATGAAGCATTACTATCATGTACTTCTAAATTTTTAGTTTGGCCATATTTCCACCATCCATCGCTAAATTGAAAAGTAAAACCTCCAATAGAATTTTGAGATTTACCAAGCCCTGCAGCATTTGAATAGATATCTTTCCAATTCTCAACCATATAATAAGCTTGAGATTTTTGATCTTCTTGATTGTCAATTGCATTAAAAGAATCTGAACCAAATTCAGTAAAAAGTAATGGTTTATCAAATTCTTTCTTAACTCTTTCAAAAGCATCTGTAAAAGTTGAACCTCTATACATATTAGTACCAAGAATATCAATGTCTTTACACTCTCTTGCAATAATATCTAAGAACAATAAATCTCCATTACAAATAGCCATTGGGTGAGAATTATCAAT
>JBILST010000156.1:0-5578 GCA_044371865.1 Flavobacterium sp. | reverse complement strand
CTTTTGCACAAATTGTATTGAAAATACGACACATATAAACAAAAAAAAGAGTGAAATTGCTTTCACCCTTTTTGCCCCAAATCTACCATAAAACTTAACCTACTAATTCTCTGGTAGAGCTAAAGTATGGCTAGATTTTGTATTGCTGTAAAAAAATTGTTAAACGAAATAAAAAATCGATGAACTGCATCTTTTAATATGCGCGAGCATCTTTTCCTTCATAAAAATTCATAAACGCGCGATTTACAACGCGATTTCCTCCATCTGTTGGATACTCTCCCGTGAAATACCAATCTCCTAAATTTTTTGGACAAGCGATATGTAAATCAGCCACTGTTTGGTAGATAATTTTAACCTCTGCCTTAGTGTTATCTGGTGTTAGCATTTCGGCAATTTTATCTGAAATTTCTTGATCAGTAAATGGCGCATAAATTTCTTTTACATAATTTACTACATCAGCATCGATAAAATCTTCTTGCGCTTTAGATTTTTGATATACTTCTTCTACTATATGGTATAAATTACGTTCTTTTAACAATGCTAAAGCCGCTCTAAAAGCTACTAATCCTTCTAATTTTGCCATGTCGATTCCATAACAATCAGGATAACGAATTTGCGGTGCTGATGAAACCACTACAATTTTCTTAGGATTTAAACGATCCATCATTTTAATGATGCTTTGCTTCAAAGTGGTTCCTCTAACAATACTATCGTCAATAATTACTAAATTATCTGTAGGTTTTACTACACCATAAGTCACATCATAAACGTGAGCTACTAAATCGTCACGACTGCTATCTTCAGTAATAAACGTTCTTAATTTGGCATCTTTAATGGCAATTTTTTCCGTTCTAATTTTTACTGAAAGTAATTCTTTTAAGGTATCTTCCGTCAAAGTATCTTTTTGCTCGATAATCATTTTGGCTTTTCGCTGATTTAAGAAATCTTGCGCTGCTTCTGACATTCCGTAAAAAGAAGTTTCCGCTGTATTTGGAATAAAAGAAAAAACTGTATTGTCAGTATCGTTATCGATGGCTTTTAAAACACTTGGGAAAATTAATTTTCCTAATTCTTTACGCTCTCTATAAATTTCGGCATCGCTTCCACGAGAAAAATAAATACGTTCAAACGAACATGCTTTTTTGATTAATGGTGTTCTTACTTCATGAACCGAAACATTTCCGTTTTTTTTGATGATAATAGCACTTCCGGGATCTAATTCTTGTACTTTTTCGAAAGGCACATTGAACACTGTTTGAATAACTGGTCGTTCAGAAGCTACTACTACAACTTCATCATCTTCATAGAAATACGCAGGACGAATTCCAGCAGGATCACGCAAAACAAACGAATCACCATGACCAAAAAGTCCAGCCATTGCATAACCTCCGTCAAAATTACGAGAAGCACGCTCTAAAATACGTTGTACATTTAATCGTTCTCCGATAATTGGCGAAGCTTCTAGTTTAGAGAAACCTTCTAATTTACATTGTTTGTATAATTCGGTAACTTCATCATCTAAGAAATGTCCAATTTTTTCCATTACGGTAACAGTATCCGCCATTTGTTTTGGATGTTGTCCTAAATCAATTAAGTTTTGGAACAACTCTTTTACATTGGTCATATTAAAATTACCCGCCACAATTAAATTACGATGCATCCAATTGTTTTGGCGTAAAAAAGGGTGAACACTTTCGATGCTGTTTTTACCGAAAGTTCCATAACGAACGTGACCTAAAAACACTTCTCCAATGTAAGGAATGTTTTGTTTTTGAAGCGCCACATTGTTTTGATATTCTGGATGTTCTTCTAAATCGCGACTAATTCTTTCGTTAATTTGAGCAAAGATATCCTTAATAGGTTGTGGGTCGTTAGAACGAATACGACTAATGTATCTTTCTCCAGGATTTACATCTAATTTAATACTTGCTAATCCTGCTCCGTCTTGACCACGGTTGTGTTGCTTTTCCATCAATAAGTACATTTTTTGTACTCCATAAAAAGCGGTTCCGTATTTTTCTTTATAGAATTCTAACGGTTTTTTTAATCGTAGTAATGCAATTCCACATTCGTGTTGTATAGCGTCACTCATAAGTTGTTGTGTTGTTGTAGGTTGTTGTAATTCTTATTTATTTTAAAACAAAAAATGCCCCGAAATTTCGAGGCACGTTTTTATTCTTCTAATTCTACTTCAAATTGCGTTAATGCTTTGAATTGTTTCAAACGCGCATTCACTTCTTTTTTATCAAGACCCACCATTCTCTCTGTTCCAAATTTTTCCACACAGAAAGAAGCTAGGTTAGAACCATGAATGATTCCGTTTTTCAGATTGTCAAACGAAATGTTTTCAGATTGTGCAATATATCCTGCAAAACCACCTGCAAAAGTATCACCAGCTCCTGTTGGATCAAATACTTCTTCTAATGGTAATGCCGGAGCAAAGAATACATCTTTGTTATGAAACAATAACGCGCCATGTTCACCTTTTTTAATTACCACATATTTTGGCCCCATCGTATGGATTTTAGCTGCTGCTTTTACCAAAGAATATTCTCCTGATAATTGACGTGCTTCTTCATCATTAATGGTAATTACATCTACACGTTTGATAACGTCTAATAATTCTGGTAAAGCACAATCCATCCAAAAGTTCATCGTATCTAAAACTACTAATTTTGGTCTTTCAGACATTTGATTTAAAACGCCAGATTGAACTATTGGGTGTAAGTTTCCTAATAAAACAACCTCTGAATTTTTATATGCTTGTGGAACCACTGGATTGAAATCAGCCAAAACGTTTAATTCCGTTACTAAAGTATCGCGTGAATTTAAATCGTTGTGGTATTTTCCGCTCCAAAAGAAAGTTTTTCCACCTTTTACGATTTCAATTCCTTCGATATTTACTCCTTTATTTTCTAATAAATCTAAATATTCCTTTGGAAAATCTTCTCCTACCACAGAAACTACTGCTGCATCTACATTAAAAAAATTAGACGCTAAACCAATGTAAGTTGCAGCTCCACCTAAAATTTTATCTGTTTTTCCGAAAGGTGTTTCAATAGCATCAAAAGCTACTGTTCCTACTATTAATAGTTTGTTCATTAAATTGAATTTGAAATAAGGCGCAAAGATAAGTTTTTGTTTAGAAGTTTAAAAGTTTATGTTCTGAAACTTCGGGATAAAAGTTTTTAACGCTAATGATTGGCTTCATTTTATGATTAAAAACTTAATTCATAAATTAATTTTATGATTGTCATAATTTAATACTTTCTATTTTTTTAACATTTTTAGTAGCTAAAGAATATTTTTGAAAAATTTTAATAAATAAAAATTATGAAAAAAATTAAATTATTAATGCTTTTTACACTTTTCACAGTTTCTGTAAACGCGCAAGACTATGTTGATATTTTTAAATTATCTTTAAACAATGCAACATTAGGAAATGTAGACAATGACTACGAAACAAGTGTAAATAACCTAAACATGGAAGTTTACTATCCGAAAAAATTGTCTGAAAAAGCGGTTTTACTAACTGGATTTACTGTTGAAAACACCAGACTAAATTTTTCAGAAGGCGCAGAAAGAACTAGCTTAACCATGACACGTCTGAACTTAGGAATGAAATATCAACATTCTGAAAAATGGTCAGGAACTTATGTGTTTCTTCCTAAAATAGCATCTGATTTTGAAAACATTGGTTCAAATGATTTCCAATTTGGAGGACTTGCCGTACTTGATTACCAATACAATGAAACTTCAAAAGTTAAAATTGGATTATATGCTTCGTCAGAAAACCATGGTTCTACAATTACACCCTTAATTGGTATTTGGCATCGTTCTAAAAACAATAAATTTTACATCAATGCTACTTTGCCTATTCGAATGGATGCAAATTATGCGTTAACTAAAAATTTTAGTGTGGGTACCGACTTACTTACTTCAATCAAGTCTTACAATTTATCAGAAGCAAATTCAGACTTTTACACCCAAGAAGAATCGATTCGTTTTGCCATGTATGCTGCACTTGGGCTAATGGAAAATTCGATTATTTTAAGAGGAAAAGTTGGTTTTGACACCACCGATTATGGCGTTTACAGCAGTAATGAAAAAGTAGGTGCACAAGTTTTAACGTTTCCATTAAGCACCGATAAAAGAAACCGACTTAATTCGGAATTTGATTCTTCCTTATATTTAGGATTTGATGCAATTTACCGATTTGATTTAACAAAAGAATCTAAATAATTACTAAGGAGCTGAAAAGCTCCTTTTTTATTACAACAACTTCCCTTCTTCCCTTTCATAAAACTCGTCAATAGACAATTTTGCTTGTTGCGAAGCCATAACAGCTAATGCATCGCAGCGTTCGTTTTGCGGATGACTGTTGTGTCCTTTTACCCATTGAAAATCAACCTGATGTTGGCGATAGATTTTTAAGAAGCGAAGCCATAAATCGGGGTTTTTTTTAGCTTTGAAATTGATTTTTTCCCACTGAAATACCCAGCGCTTTTCTACCGAATCCACTACATATTTAGAATCTGAAACGACTAAAACTTTAGTTTTTGGGTTTTTTAATTTTTCTAAACCTACAATTACCGCTAATAATTCCATTCTATTATTGGTCGATAATCGGAAACCTTCGTAAAATTCTTTTTTATAAGGAGTTCCTACCATTTCCATCACCACACCATAGCCAGCCAGACCAGGGTTTCCCTTGGCAGCACCGTCTGTATATATGTGGACTTCGTGAGGCATAGTTACGAGTTGAAAGTTATGAGTTACGAGTTAATAAACTTGCAATAACTTCTGGAAAATATTGATGTTCCAATTCGTGGATTTTATGCGCAATTTCATCAGCGGTATTGCAATCTTCGATATTTACTGATTTTTGAAAAATAAATTCACCTTCATCATAGTGTTCGTTTACATAATGAATGGTGATTCCTGTTTCTTTTTCTTTATTATCGAGAACCGCTTGATGTACATTCATGCCATACATTCCTTTTCCACCATATTTTGGCAATAAAGCAGGATGAATATTTATCACTTTTGGATATTCTGTTAATATAGATTCAGGAAATTTCAATAAAAATCCGGCTAAAACAATTAAATCGGGTTGAAACTGATGTAATTTTTCGAGCACAAAACCTTCATTTAATTGTGCTTTGTTAAAAACCACTGAAGGAATATTATGATTTTTTGCTCTATCTAACACTTTGGCATCTGGTTTATTAGAAAAGATAGCAACTACAGTTCCTTGGTTATTTTTTTTAAAATAGCGAATAATTTCTTCGGCATTTGAGCCATTTCCGGAAGCAAAAAGCACAATATTCTTCATTTTATTTAGATTTCTTCCCACAAAAAAAAGAATAATATTTGGTAAAAAATAAAAAAAAGGGGCCTTTGTGAATTATTTTTTTTAAATTCGTCGTCATATTTAGTAACAAAAAGGTTGTTTTAAAATAAAGTTTTTTATTTTTGCCAACAAATTAAATTAAAAATTAAAAGATTATGTCAGACATTGCATCAAGAGTAAAAGCGATTATCGTAGACAAATTAGGTGTTGACGAAAACGAAGTTG
>JBILST010000155.1:0-5613 GCA_044371865.1 Flavobacterium sp. | reverse complement strand
TAAGCAACCCCTTCCATAGTAATAAGCTTCCCCAAAATATCAATATGTGTTTATTTTTAATGCTGCTTAATAGTAAACCAAATTCCTGAAAATTAAACATTTTACTGAGGCATTTTATACTTACTACCTGAAAGGAGTCGGTAAGCAACCCCTTCCATAGTAATAAGCTTCCCCAAAATATCTATACTAATTTTCCTAATTTGCTGCTATATATAAGTAGCCTGTTTTTTGAACGTTTTTTAAATTGTTTAAATTATCTACTATATAATCATATGATATTACGTAATAATAAGTACCAACAGGTAACATACCTCCTGTTACATTCAATCCACTTTCAGAAGTACCAGAAAAAACATTGGTTTTATTATCGTAGTTACTAGTTTCGTATACTTTAGACCCAAATCGATTGAAGATTTCAATTTTACTATTTGGATAACATTCGATACCTTCTACGAATAAGAAATCATTTTTTCCATCACCATTAGGAGTTACAGCATTGTAAACAGTAACACCACATGATAAATAAACAACTTGATCTAAATAAGCTACATTTCCACAAGGATCAATTGCAGTCCATTTTCTATGAATTTCAGAAATACTAGCACAACCTCCATTTACTGTTTCTTCTTCAAAAGTAACTGTTACCTCACCTGAATTGCTTTCAGCTAATACTACTGGAACTAAAGGTATATTTTCACAAGCTCCATAAAGTATTGGCTCTATACTTGTAACAAAAACAGGTACTGAAGTATCAACTACAACTACATTTTGTGTCATTACTTCTTGGTTACCACAAACATCGGTTGCAATCCATCGACGAATAACTTCATAATTAGTAGGACAATTTCCAGGTATAATTTCTTGTTCATAAACAATTGTTACTTGATTTGAACAATTATCTGTTGCTTGTATATCATATATTGGAAGTTGATTGCTGTTTTCTAAAGTAACTGTACTTGGAACTGAAGTAGCAAAAACAGGAGCTTCAGTATCGTTGATACGAAATAGTTGAGTACAAGTAAAACTATTAGCAATTGTAGTGCTATTTGAATGGTAAAAAACGATAGTATATGTTCTAATTATAGTTCCATTACAACCTGCATTACCTGTATTTGAAGCAGTAATAACTACAGTACTGCATTCGTCACCTATTATTTCTCCTGTTTGATTGCCTAATTGTTCAAATTCAGAAACGGTTAAAGAGGTTGCTGTTGGAAGTTCATCGGCACATGATAAAGTGATTTCTTCGAAAGTTGGACAAACTAAATCAATTAAACAATTAGATTTAAAATCTATAGAAGCTGCATTAGACCAATTACCTTGAAAATCTTTTACTCTATAATATTTTGAGGCTGGTATGGTTAAAAAACTTGATGCAGGTGTAAAAACTATTGAAGCTGTTAAAGTATTCAACATCCAAGTTCCTTCATTAGGTACATAAAGTGTAACAATATTACTTCCTTCATTTTCATTAATAGTAGCACCTAATACAGAAGGCAATAATAACTCTACTGTTTCTGGATTTACTACATCCCCTATTGTGTCGTTTTCAACTACAGTAAATGTTACTGAAGTTCCTGCTGCATACAATACCTCATCATTAGAAGCTATTGGAAGTAAGTCAAAACTAATTTGAGCTTCATTACTACGGTTTTCACTAAAGTCTTTTATAAAATAAGTAGCTGCTGATGGCATTCCAAAAAAGGACGCATCTGGAACAAATTTAATTAAGCCTGTAGTTATATCTATTGTCCAAGTTCCTTCACTTGGTGCGTGATATCCAACAACGCTATTTTCAGCACAAAAAACAACATTAGTAGCACTTAAAGGAGCAACAAAACGAATACTTGTTGGATTTACAACAGTTCCCTGAACATCATTTTCAAAAGCATTAATACTAACTTCAGTATTTACATTATAAAGTACTAAATCGTCTGTTGCAATTGGACAAGGAATAGAAGTTACTTGCAAAGGAATAACAATTTGATTGCTACAATTAGTACTCAAATCGGTACAAGTAAAACTATAGTTACCTTCTGGTAAATTTTCAATTACAAAACTAGAGGTAGTACCAGTATATACATTACCGGTTTCTGTTTCAGTAATTGACCAATTACTAGGAAGATTAGAAACATTAATAGTTGCAAAACCACCATTACATCCTGCTTGATTTATTAGTGAAAAAACAGGAAGAGGAGCGTTATATACATAAAATGATTGAGTAAATTCACGTCCACAAGCATCCATTGTTTTAGCCATGTAGGTGGTTCCTGCTTGCAATCCACTAAAAACAGAAGAACTTTGATAATTATAAATTTGTTGAGTACCTGTTGCATCATACAATGTGTAAGAATAAGGTGCTCTTCCACCAGTTGCCACCATATTTACAGTAGTTTCGCAAGCAATGATAGATTGAAAAGTAAAAGTATCAATAGTTGTATTAAAAGCATATTCATATAAAAAACCATCAGTTAATCTTGGAAGTGAATTGACTCCAGCAAATTGTGTAGGCTCTACTTTTTGATTGATTCCTAAAACACCTCCAAAACGAATAACATAATTTTGATTGATAGGAGCATTAAAGTTAATTGTTCCTCCACCAGCACTTGAAAAATAGAAAGGAGCACTTGAAGTAATATATCCTGAATATAGAATACTTCCATCATTTTTATATATGGCTACAAAAGTCCCTTGTAATGCTGCAGGCACTTTCACAGAAACAATTACATTGGATTGAATTTCACCACAATTACCTAATTCATGTGACATTACTGTACTTCTTACACAAGAGGCATTTAAATCAAATGTTCTTGTTTTTCCGCAAGCATCAGTAACAGTAAAATTATACAAACCAGGAGGAAAAGATCGTACATTATCTTTAACTAATAAACTTGAAATAAATGGATTATTATGCACAAAAGAATAAGGATATTGAATTGGATTAGATGTAACTGTAGTACCAACTCCAAATTGTGTACTATAATTAGCAGGACCTGAATTAACTGTAATTTGTATTGGAGTAGTTGGCATACTTGAAACAGCCATTTCATTAAAATTTAAAAAACTTACATCATCAAAGAAAACTGAACCATCACGTACGTTTCCAACACCACATGTAATTACAGGTACAAAAGGAGCAACATCTTGTCTAATTTCTTTTTGAATGGTAAAACCACAAGCATCAGTTAAGGTTAATCTATAACTAACTCCATAACGCAAACCTAAACTAATAGACACCGCTGAACCTTGAGAAACACTATTAACATGAGACAAATTTACATTTTGAGCAACAATTTGTTCACCAAAAATATTAATTACTGGTTCTCCAGGATTGTTAATTTCTTCTACAACAACTGCTACAGGATTAACAACATTTTTTCTAAATATTTTTACATCATATCCAATTGAACATGCATTTGAAGGATCAGGAAAAGTTATTATTCTTGGAGTATCAAAAAACAAATCTTGCTCAACAGGCAAACTTAATGTTCCACCTCTAACAGATCCACAGTCATTAAATCCTGTGTAAGAAACCTCAGCACCATTAAAAAATGATGCAGGAACTATAAAATCAACTTGAAAATTTCTAATATATGAAACATCTGTTTGAGGAATAAAATTGATTACTTGAATACTTTCTCCTAAATTGTTAATGAAGGTATAAGTAACATTACCAGTTGCTGTTCCTGATGCGGTTTTAATTCTAAATTTCAACATTGTTCCACATGAAGCAGAAGCAGGAGTAGAAAATCTATCTATAAACAATACAGCTGTTGATACTATAGTAGCGTTATTTAAACCATTTGGCAAAACAATAGTTCTGTCGGCGCTATTTCCACCACAAGCATCCATAATATCGATTACATAAGTTCCAGCAACTAAACCAGTTATAGTATAAGTAGAAGAGTTAACTGGTAGTGTTAAACTTCTTGCACCTCCTGGTCCACTTAATATTCTAGCTTGGTAATTTTGATTGGTAAAATCATTTTCACCTAATTCGCTATGAATATTTGCAAGTCTAATTTCACCATCTGATCCATTTAAACATCTTGGAGTTCTTAAGGTATAAGTGAAATCGTCTGTTGGTCTGGTTAACCCATTAGTACATTGTGAAAAACTATTTCCAAAACTTAATAAAAGGAAGAAAAATAGTAAATTTACAAGAAGTAAATTTGATCGGAGGTTTGAGGAATTTTTCATGACTTAATATTTTTGGGAAAACATTCATTTTAAACACATATCAAATTTCCGACAACAAATAGTCAATCCCTATGCATAAGTAATAAGTGTTCCAATTTTATTAATAAGTGTTATTTAGCGTTTTTTACCCCCAAAACCCCTTAAATAACAAACAGTTGTGATAGATTGAAAAAAAATAGCAACTATTTGTCATAATTAAATTTTGTAAATTATTTTTTGTAAATTTACCTTGCGTCACAATCTAACAATAAACATCGTTGGGGTATTTTTATCTCTTACTTTCTTACTTTTATGCTGAAAAAACATAATTTTAATAATGAAACTATTCAACATCTCATAAAAGATGAAACAGAATTAGTGGCTAAAACCGGGAGTTGGGAGTTAGACCTAAGCACTAAGGAATTGTTTTGGTCTAAAGGTGTTTATAGAATCATAGAAATAGATCCAAATACCAAAAATTCAATTGTAGATTTAGAATTAGAAATAATTCATCCCGATGACCAAGAATTAGTGCACCAAAAAAAGCTAGAAGCAATTAATAAAGGAACAGGTTACCAAATTAAAATTAGATTTATAACAAAAAACAATAGAATAAAACACATTATCGCTTCGGCAAAAACGATAACTGATGAAAATAAAAAACCCATTAAATTAATAGGAATATATCAAGATGTAACCGAATTAAATGAATTACATGAAAAAATACAACTATTAAAAAAAATTACCAACGAAGTAATTTATGAATGGGACCTTATAAATGATGTATTCAATTGGGGAGAAGGATTTGAAAAAAAATTCGGCTACAGCTTACCCAAAACACCATTTAAAATAAGCGACTGGAAAAAACTAATTCACCCAGAAGATTACAAGAACCAACAGAAAGATTGGAGTACTTTTATTAACAACACCACAACAAAGGAATGGGTCAAACAATTTAGATTTAAAAGAAATGACAATTCTTATCTTGTGGTGGAAGAAACGGCTGTTTTAATTCGTGATAATGATAAAAAACCTATTAAAATGATAGGTTTACTAAAAGATATCTCTGTTGAAAAAACACATGAAATTCAAAACAATCTACAAGATAAAATCAGTTTATTATTCAAAGCGGACAAAAAAACAAATGCCATTTTAAATGATGTGTTGGCTGTATTAATACAAAATGATAATTTTATTGCCTCTGAAATTTGGCTTACAGATCCAAGTAAAAAAAATCTCGATTTAAAAAATTGGTGCTTTCAAAATGAAGATATTGCAAAACTACATAGCATAACAAAAGAAAACTCAAGAGTCAAAGAAGGAATTGGATTACCTGGAATGGTATGGAAAACAAACAAACAACAACTTTGGACAACAGATGAAATTGAAAAAAATCAAGAGGTATCGCTAAATACAAATCTAAGTGGCGTTACA
>JBILST010000164.1:0-5330 GCA_044371865.1 Flavobacterium sp. | reverse complement strand
TTTTATACTGTTAAGACAATAATTAACATTATCTAAATTGGTGTAAATTGAAGGCTCAAAAACACAATTTCTTACAGTATATAGTTGATTTAATGAATTTCTTTGACCCGTGAACCTGTATTTACGTTTTAAAATAGCATTATTTGATGGACTAAAATCATTTTGAAAATGAGATGATTGAATTACATCTATTCCTTCATGATAAAGTAATTCTTCTATACCATTATTCCAAACATATACTGGAGATATAAACGACCTTGGGAAAAAATCAAAATGTTCTTGAAATAATTTAACACTATCAGTTATTGCCTCATTTACAAAAACATAATCATCCTGGCTACTATATAACATACTAGCTAAATGATATTTTTTTATTTCTGGTGAAGTAACTAAACCCAAGGCGTAAACTTCTAAATCAAATCCTTTTTGAAGACTACGATTATTTCCTTTAATTTCATTTAACCACATAGGAGCGCTTAAATGTTCGCGCGAATGGTTTTGAGGAAAAAAAACTTTATCTTCAATACCTTTTTTAATTAATGACAAAACCCCTATATTGTTATATTTTTTTAATGTTGTTAAATAATCAATATAGAAATACTTCTCAAATTCAGATTCTCTAATTTTTTGAAAATCAGGATTTGCTAAGTTAAAATTTGCAGTAAAAACACATGGATTTCCATTTTTATCCTTAACAGATGATAATACAGCAAACAAATCTTGTAAATCCTTTGTGCTTTCAATTGTATCAAATTTACTAAACGGACACAAATCAACTCTTAAACCAGACTTAATTAAGTTTTTGTATGTATCCAAAGAAGGCGTTCTTTCACTTCCCCAATCGTCCGATTCAATAACTACAATTTTTCGATTAGTTTTCCAACCTCGATAATTATAGAGATATCCTTTAGAAATTGATTTTGCTTTATTTACTACTTTAGTAATCATCCTTTATTAGATATAGTTTCCCCTAATTGTTGACTGTTCATAAATTCTACATCGGGCCATTTTTTTAATAAGGCTTTCAAAAGCGCATCTAGCAAACGCAACGTATTGTCTCTGTTTTCCTCAAAAATACCACTAGCATAATTAACGCGATGCGAGTTGATAACCGCCGGTTTACCCCAACGAAAAGCAACTTCAATTTCAGCCATACAATTAGCAACCCAATCTTCATGGGGCGCCCTGCTAGGTTCAAAAGTGGCATTACGGCGCCAATAGGTTTGGTTGAAGGCATTCGTATCGCCCCAAAACTTTTGATCCGCTTTTACGCCTCCTTTACCATCGGGTCTAAATTGATGACCGTTTTGGTTGAATTCAACCCCTTGAGCCGCCAAAATAGGATCAATATGCGTTCCTTGAATACCACAAGAAGCAATAAAACTTTTAGACTTAAACCCAAATAACTGTTCAAAAATTTGTAAACCATTTTTGGTAATTTCTTCAATTTGCAACTGCTGTGCTGCATCAAAATATTCAAAGGCAGCCATGTAATTAAACCCAAAGGGTTTCTCATTAGGTATATTCATTCCTAACAACGTTTTGTTTTCGAAAGCAAAATTTTCAATTGGAGAATCTGAATTGATTACTTTCATCCAGCTGGCTACGTTGATGTGTTCTCTTCCATGAAATTGAGGGTACAACATATTTTGACCAATCCCGTCTTTTTTCCACAAATCAAAAACTTTATCATGGTTAGGATATGAAGCATAGGTATCCGTAATGAGTTCATAATGATATTCTTTACGGTTAGAGGCTTCAATTTTTTCAAAATTTGGATTGGCAACAACTGCATTAGCTGTAATTACAGCAGGTTGCCCATTTTTATCTTTGTTTGCAGCAAGCACTTCAAATAATAATTCTAAATCGGCGTTACTTTCTAAGCAATCATATTTAGCAAAATACATTGCATTAACGGGAACACCCTTAGCTAAAAATTGTTCATAAATAGCTCGGGATGGAATTCGGATAGCACCCCAATCGTCAGATTCGATTACCACAATTTTTCTTTTGGTGGACCACCCCCTAAAACAAACATAATTGGAAGTAAGCACTTTTCGTAAGGACTGAATCATATCTTATAATTTATATATTAATTTATTTTAAAAATTCGATTAATGCAATATCGCCTTCCTTAACCAAGGCAACAAATGGCCCTCCTAACAACGTTAAAAGTCCTGTAAATTCAAATCCTATTCGTATTTTCATTACAAAATAAAACAGTATCAAAGGGGCGCATAAATAAATAATTCGTTTTTCTTTATAATTTAACTCCCCATTAAAATAGGAATAAAAGAGGGTAAACGCAAACAAATAACTGACAAATTGAAACCGGTTCATACTGGGAATAACACTAAAAATATTGAAAATTCCAACAAACATCAAGCAAAAAGCCAATAAATTTTCTAAAGAAAAATTGCCTTTTATTTTTTTTCGATTTACATAAATAGTGGTTAACAAAATACCGACTGCCCATTTTACAGACGCTTGATAGAACTTTCCTCTAAAGTTTTTACCCTCTTTAATTCCATCGCGTTTCTTTTTATAGTCATCGTCTAAATAGTCGTCTGATTTTTCAATAAAATTCTGAGGCAAAAACGACATCTGATTTTTGATAACATCCAAACTAAGCTCGGAAGCAAAAAAGGAAACCACAAAAAAAATAAAATAGGCTTTCACAAAACCTTTTCCCAAAATTTGATACAATACACAAAAGGTTATAGCAATAGCAAAAGAAAAATGCACTAAAAGCGCAAGAACCATAAACAAATAGCCCCATTTATTTTTATTCAACAAAAGCTTAATCCAACCGTAAAAAAAAATGTGTGCCGCTAAGGTAAAACGCATTACATTGATGTCCCAAAAAGCATAAATAAAAGAAAATACTAAAATAAACAATAAGCCATACCAATGAGGATTCTTTTTACCCAAACTGACCACAGTCCAAATGTTTCTGGATAAAAAAAAGCCAAAAATTGAACCTATCAATAATAGGTAAATTTTAAAATCTGATGTAAACTGCGACGTAATAAAAGACAACAAGGGTTGTATAAAATCAAAAGTCCCTTCACTCATGAGAAAATTGAAATAATCTCCAACACTCATTTGCATATCATAGTGCAATAAAAATTTCTTTTTATACCTATTGATATCAGAACCTTCGTTACCAATTACAAAGGAATAGCCATAAAAAGTGCTAAACATCCAAACGATATTTTTTCCCCATTTCTCCTTGTACTGTTTTACGGAAAGTATTAAAGCAATAAGAGGAGAGAATAAAAAGACTAAAAAAACAAAGTTTGAATTATTCCTTTGAATTTGACTAGTGGTACTATTATCCATTTACTATTGTTAACAGCTCGTTTTCTATTTCTTCAAAATTTTGTACTACTTTAATGTATGCTTTTGGATTAAAGCGCTCAATGTCTTTTTTCAATTCCCCAGATTTGGCAATAATAGGATAGGTCCAGAAATAATGACAAGTTGGATTATGATATAACATACTATTGGAATACGAGGATATAATAACAGCATCTTTTAAACAAGCAATCAATAACTCCACCGGAAAAACAGCATCAATTCTAAAAACTGAAGCTGATACATACGTTAGATTTTCTACCTTTTGATTAGGATGTTTTTTAAACAGAATAGTATAACCAGGCATTTTATCTGAAATGGTTTTCAAAAGTTGTGACTCGTACTTTGGCAAGTAATGTCGGTCGTTGATAACCAATACAACTTTGGATAAATCAGGATAAGTAGAAAAATCTACTGAGAAAGTTTTTTTAAGACTCTGTATTTTTTCTTCCGAAAAAGTATAATCTACTTCAATGATTTTTTTGTTAGGTAAATGGGGTAAGGTCTTACTATAAGCATAGATATAATCATAATATCCATTCTTACCAAAATCCCAACTAGTAAACCATAACTTAGGAAACTTAAAGCCGTGTAGTTTTAAAAACGAATAACTTTTTAAAGTATTCACTAATCTAGATCGATAATTTTTAGCGGTAAACTTTACATAAGCGCCCATTCCATCGGGTGCTAAGAAAGTGGTAGTATTTTTATTTTTAAAATAATAGGTTAAATAAACAAACAAAGGGTCATGGTATAAAAAAGAAACAAAATGATGAAACTCATTGGTTTCAATAAATTGCTTCAAGGCCACCACATCTGGAAAAACTTTTTTAACATGGTGATTATAAGCCCCATCATGATAAGTATAGCTAGGATCAAGCGTAATCTGGCTCAATCTTGTATTAGCGCCAGGATTGGCAATAATAAAATGAATATCAAATTCATCTCCAGTATAATACTTATCAATAAGACTTAACGCTACCATATAATGGAATTCAGTCCCTAATTGAAATAAAACTTTTTTCATTCTGATTTGTTTTGGTTGTACAAAAGTATAGCTTCAGCCATTTGCCAATCTTCTAGATCATCAATATCAATACTTTCCAGTTTTCCCATTTCGTAGGGTAATATGTTCCCTCCAAAAATATATTCTCCCACCTTATTCATACGAGTAATATAAATAACGGCGCCATTTCTAGCCCAATAGGTTGGCTTTTCTTGTCGTCTTAAGACTAAATTATCAGCATCTATAGGTTTTACATACTTTCCATCGTGTAACATAATAGACGAATCTGTAAACTTGTGTGGTATTTTAATAACACTAACTAAAGAATCCGCTTCGTTATCTTGGGAAAAAAGTGCTATGGTTTCGTTGATATGTTTTACAGTGCGTAAGGGCGATGTAACTTGCAAAGTCATAACTGCATCAAAGTTTCCTCCAACAGCTTGAACCGCATGAACCATAACGGGAAGTGTAGGTGCTAAATCGCCAGAAAGTTCATCAGGTCTTTTAATGACTTTAACATCATATTGCCTTGCAATTGCTAAGATATCCTCATCATCAGAAGAAACAACTACATCATAAAGATTAGATTGTAAAGCAGCTTCTATAGTATGAGCGATGAGAGGCTTACCAAGCATTATTTTTTTATTTTTGCCCGGTAATCCTTTACTTCCTCCTCTAGCAGGTATAAAACCTAGTATTTTCATAACTTAAATTAATACGTTATTGTTTTTTGAATACTTGGATTGGAAGAGGCTAATATTTCTGCAATTTGCGTTCCGGCATGTCCGTCACCATAAATACCAGCATTTTCATATTTTCCATGAGCAATTTGTGTAAGTATCGCTTCTTTAATTTCGTTGCGATCATAACCAACGTTAATAACGTTTGGCCCCATTTCTCTTTTGTTTTGACGGGTACCAATATTAACAACTGGCGTTCCTATCGTAGCACCTTCTCTCACTCCAGA
>JBILST010000154.1:0-5632 GCA_044371865.1 Flavobacterium sp. | reverse complement strand
AATTAATACTTGGATTTCTTGGTTAGATAATGCCCAACTTCAGTTAGGAAAAACGTATTTGTTACAACATCGGTTTAAAAATGTAAGGGTTAAAATACAATCGGTTAATCAAAAATGGAATATTAATCAATGGCAATTCACGCCAGCAGAAGAAATTAAATTAAACGATATTGCTCAGATAACTTTAAAAACTAATCAGCCCTTGTTTTTTGATGCATTTAATAAAAATTCAAAATCTGGAAGTGCTATTCTAATTGATGAAACCACATTTAATACGGTGGGTGCTTTAATGTTTTTAGAAAATTAATGAATATGAGCCAATCCAATTTTAATAGCGAATTATTATTCCAAAGAAATTTAAAAGAAAAGCGAAACTTCCTTGATCAAACCAAAGCAGAAAATTGGTTGAAAAATCTATTTGCATGGTTGTTTTGTACCCAAGAAGAATGTCTGGATTTTAATTCGTTTCAAGAAAAGGAATTGATTTTAAGAAATGAGTTGCAAATATTTTTAAAGCAAGCGGAGGTTGCGTCAGAATTAGATTTTACAAATAGATTTTTCGAGAGTTTAGTTGCAATTCATTCCGACTTGTTATCTGATTTAGAAGCTATTTTAGATTTTGATCCAGCTGCAAAATCAAGAACCGAAGTACTTCTTTCTTACCCAGGTTTTTACGCCATTTTTGTTTATAGAATTGCAAATCATTTATGGGTGCAGGAGGTAAACGTGTTGCCAAGATTGCTTTCAGAATTGGCACACAGTAAAACAGGTATTGATATTCATCCTGGAGCTAATATAGGAAAGCGGTTCTTTATCGATCATGGAACTGGAATTGTAATTGGTGAGACGGCAAAAATTGGAAGCAATGTTAAAATTTATCAAGGTGTAACACTTGGTGCACTGAGTGTCAGTAAAGAGAAAGCAGAAGAAAAAAGACATCCTACGATTGAAGATGATGTGATAATTTATGCTAATGCCACAATTTTAGGAGGAAATACAACTATTGGAAAAGGAGCTGTAATTGGCGGAAATGTATGGATAACCGAATCCATTCCTACACAGTCGCTAGTGTATCATAAAAGCGAAATCATCGTGAAAACAAAAATAGAGTACAACAACATTATCGATTTTAGTATTTAAAAAAAATAAAACTTAGTGAGATGAAAGTAAATAATATCTTAGAAACCATTGGAAATACACCAGTTGTAAAAATAAATAAGCTTTTCGGAGCTAATAAAAATGTGTTTATAAAATTAGAACGCACGAATCCAGGAAACAGTATAAAAGATAGAATTGCATTAGCAATGATTGAAGATGCTGAAGCAAAAGGATTACTAAATCCAAATAGCGTAATTATTGAACCAACTTCTGGAAATACCGGAATTGGATTAGCATTAGTAGCTGCAGTAAAAGGTTATAAAGTAATTTTGGTGATGCCAGAATCCATGAGTGTAGAACGTAGAAAATTAATGGAGATTTATGGCGCAGAATTCGACTTAACTCCACGCGAAAAAGGTATGAAAGGAGCCATTGAACGTGCTGCTGAATTAGTTTCTCAAACACCAAATGCGTGGTCGCCTTCACAGTTTAAAAACCCAGCAAATGTTGAAGTGCATCAAAAAACAACTGCTCAAGAAATTTTAGCGGATTTTCCTAATGGATTAGATTATATTATTACTGGTGTAGGAACGGGTGGACATATTTCAGGAGTAGCTTCTGTAATAAAAGCTAAATTTCCAAATGTAAAAGTAATTGCTGTGGAACCAGAATTATCACCTGTTTTGAGTGGAGGAAGTCCTTCTCCACATCCGCTTCAAGGAATTGGTGCTGGTTTTATACCAGAAAATTATCACGGAAATTTAATTGATGAGGTGATTCAAGTTTCAAAAGAAGAAGCTTTCGAATTCACCAGAAATATTGCCAAACAAGAAGGAATTTTAGTAGGGATTTCAACAGGAGCATCTTTGGCAGCAGTGGCAAAAAAAATTGCTTCATTACCAGATGATGCTGTAGTAGTAACTTTTAATTACGATACCGGAGAACGATATCTTTCCATAGAAGGATTGTTCTAAAAATCAGTAATTTATTGTAGAGATTTCACTCCGATTTAAATACGGAGGAGCCATTTCTATGCCTAATTTCAAAAAAATACAATGATACAAATAGCAAAAAAAGGAAAGGTGATTTTAGCAGGAGCAGGTCCTGGAGACCCCGATTTAATAAGTCTGAAAGCCCTAAAATACTTGCAAACTGCAGATGTAGTTTTAACCGATAGATTAGTTTCTCCTGAATTAATTGAAGAGTATGCGCGTAAAGATGCTGAAGTAATTTATGTTGGCAAACAATGCTCTAAAGGAATTTGGACACCTCAAAAAGATATTAACGAACTAATTGTTGAGTTTGCATTGCAAGATAAATTAGTATTAAGATTAAAAGGAGGTGATGCTACTCTTTTTTCTAATATTTTAGATGAATTACAGGTGGTAAAAAACAATAATATTCCGTATGAAATTATTCCAGGAATTTCAGCTGCTTTTGGTGCGGCTTCTTACACAGGAATTCCTTTAACAGCTAGAGGGTATTCAAGAGGAGTGCGTTTTTTAACCTTGTATGATTTAAACGCTGTGAAGCAAAATCAATGGCAAGACTGGGCAACAACTGAAGATACTTTGGTTTTTTATATGAGCGGTCAACGATTAGATGTGCTGACAAAGCAGCTTTTAAATTTCGGAATTGATACTTCTAAAGGAATTGCTGTAGTGCAACAAGCGACCACTCCAAATCAAAAAACAAGTGTGTTTTCTTTTGAAGAAATACAAAGTAAATCTTTACCAGAATTCGAATATGTTCCCACCTTATTAATCATCGGTAAAGTAGTGAATTTACATCATGATTTTGCTTGGTTTACTGAGAAAAACTCATCCGAATCCTATTTCGATAATCATAAAAATATTTACCAAAATGCTATCTGAAACTAAACTATCACTATTACAACAATTGGTGCAAAGTGCATCAACAGAAGAAATTATTTGGACAAAAGGCTATTTAGCTGGGTTTTTAGATAAAAATCTGATTAAAAATGCGGTTCCAACTATTGAAAACCCAATTGCAGTTGCTGTAAAGCCATTAATTATTTATGGAACTGAAACAGGAAATTCTAAAAAAGTAGCTTCTAGTTTATTAGCGAATTTCAAAAAGAATAAAATTCAAGCTAAAGCGATTGATGTGTTCCAATTTGATATTAACAAACTTGAGAAAGAAACTCTTGTGTTGTTTGTTATGAGTACGCAAGGTGAAGGCGAATTTCCTCAGAATGCCGTTGCGTTTTATGAAAATTTAAAAGCTACAAATGCGAATTTAAGCAAAGTTTCTTTCGCTGTTTTAGGACTTGGAGATTCTTCTTATCCGCTATTTTGTAATGCAGGGGTTTTGTTAGATGAAGTACTAATAGAAAAAGGAGCAAATCGTTTATTACCCTTGGTAAAAGCGGATGTTGATTTTGCTGAAACGGTTTCAATTTGGGAATCAGATTTACAAAAAGTGATTCAAAATTTTGGTTCAAATGTTACGAATGAAGTCAAACCAACAAGTTCAATAGTTTCTTCTGGAAAGAAAAATTATTTAGGAAAAATCAGTCACAAGGTGGTTTTGAATGATACAGGTTCTGACAAAGAAACCTATCATATTGAAATTGAATCGGATGACGAAATTAGTTATGAACCTGGCGATGCTTTAGGTGTTTTTCCAAAAAATAAAGAAGAAGAAATTAAAGCAATTGCAACGTATTTTAATGAAGAAAATTATTCAATTCTTGCAGATAAAAATATTCGAGGTTTGTCTAAAAAATCACTAGAAGCTTTTTCTAAGTTGTTTGAAATTGAAATCAATGAAGAGAAAGCTAATTTGTTAGATGTGATTCATAAATACCAACCTAAAAAAGTAAAATTAGAAGAAATAATAGCTTTGCTTTTACCAATTGCACCAAGATTGTATTCCATTTCTTCGTCTTCGGAAGCGCATGATGGACAAGTACATTTAACTGTAAATCTGAATAAATTTAAAGTAGATGAGGAAATAAAATCAGGCTTAGCATCGGAGTTTTTAGCCGATTTCCCTCTAGATGAGCCATTGGAATTTTACATTCATAAAAATCAAAATTTCCGACTGCCAAGTGAAGAAACGGATATCATTATGATTGGTCCCGGAACTGGAATCGCACCTTTCAGAAGTTTTTTATCAGAAAGAGATGTCACTGGCGCCGAAGGTAAAAACTGGTTGTTTTTTGGAGAACAACATTTTGTACTCGATTTTTATTATCAAACCGAAATTCAAGAATGGTTAACAACTGGCGTACTGACCAAATTAGATACAGCCTTTTCTCGCGACCAAGAACGTAAAATTTATGTACAAGATAGAATTCGTGAAAAATCAAGTGAATTTAATTCTTGGATAGAAAATGGAGCAAGTATTTATATCTGCGGACAAAAAAATCCGATGAGTCAAGATGTAGAACAAGCAATTGTTGCCGTAATTGCTCAAGAGCGAAATATTTCAAATGAGCAAGCCAAAGAAGTTTTGGATGAATTAGAAAATCAAGGAAAATATCAAAAAGACGTGTATTAACGTAAAGGCGCGATTTATAGCGTCTAAAATAAAAACAAAATGAGCGAAAAATTATCAGCAGTAGAATATATCAAGACCAAAAGTGATGGTCTTAGAGGAACATTAAAAGAAAGTATCGATTTAGATAATCATACAGGTAATGTCCGTCCAGACGACGAAACATTGGTTAAATTTCACGGTATGTACGTGCAAGACGACCGTGACAGAAGAGCAGAAAGAGCCGCCAAAAAATTAGATAAATTGTATTCATTTATGATTCGTTTAAGAATTCCAGGCGGAGTAATCTCAGCAGAACAATGGTTAGCCACTCATGAAATTTCGGAACAATTCGGAACGGGAACGTTAAAAATTACAACACGTCAAACAGTACAATTACATGGTTTGTTAAAACATCAATTGCGACCTACCATTCAGGCTTTTAACACTGCAAAATTAGACTCCATCGCGGCCTGTGGTGATGTAAATCGTAATGTGATTGTAAGTTCACATCCGCAAATTTCTTCAATTCATCAACAGATTTATAAATACGCTGATACAATTTCAACTTTATTATTACCAAAAACGCAATCGTATTACGAAGTTTTTATCGATGGTGAAAAAATTTATGAACGTTCGGCAGAAGCAGATCCTTTATATGAGGATAGATATTTGCCAAGAAAATTTAAAATCGCTATCGCTATACCGCCAAGCAATGATGTAGATGTTTTTGCAAATGATATTGGATTGATTGCTGTAATTGAAAACGATGTGTTAAAAGGATTTAATATAGCAATCGGTGGAGGATTGGCTACAACACATGGAAATCCAAATACATATGCGCGTTTGGGAAGTATTATTGGTTTTACCGATACAGAAGAAAAAACATTAAAAGCGGTTTACGAAATTTTAACAGTGCAACGTGATTTTGGAAATCGTGTGGATAGAAAACTATCGCGATTGAAATATACGGTGGATAAATTAACAGTTGCTGGTTTCAAAAAAGAATTAGAAAACAGAATCGGATTTGATT
>JBILST010000153.1:0-5640 GCA_044371865.1 Flavobacterium sp. | reverse complement strand
TTAATTGCCTTTACTAAATCTTTAAAGTCGCTTTGTGTTAGATTAGTTTTCATCATTCCATTTGAATAATTCTGGTAAACAATAGCACCAGTTTTACCATTAATAACATGAAAATATCTATATTCAAATCCAAATTTTAAATAATAAATATCTTCATTATTTAAAATTTTATCTTCTAGTTCTTTCTCTGATATAAATTCAATTTTATAAGGATATGCTGATAAAATTTTATTTAACTTTTCCTCATCAAACAGTTTAAACTCTACAGGTCTGATTAAATATTCTTTTTTTAAGTATTCAGGTAAATACAAAACTTTATTTTTTAATTGTTTTAGCTCAGGCGTTGTTGTTTCATGGTTAAAACCACAAAATTCTTTAGCTAACAATAATCTATTTACCTCTTGAAAATTATTTTTTAAAATTCCCAAGTCATAATTTAGAAATATTTTTTTATTGTAGATATTATTTGATAACCGCATATCATGGTCAGACTTTTTATTATTAAAATATCCGTAATTGTATGTGTTTTTGTCGTAATTTGACTTTACTGCAGTTGTATTTTTAGTATCAGGAAAATGGAGCATTTCTGGAAGAGGAATAAGTTCAATGTATGCTAAATTTTTCTTTTTATCAATTAAAAATTCATGATAATCATTATCCACTAATTTACTTATCTTTTTATTTACCAGATTCATATCTAATATATAAAAATGAATTAGAAATTTTGTTTTTTCGTTTCCATTTGAAAAATGCATAGTAGTACCATACATCATACAAAAGGAATACTTATCACTAAGATAATTCTCATATTTAAAATCCTTTAAATCAACTACTTCAAATGGAGTTATAGTCCAAGAAGATTTCAACATTTCTTCATATTGTTTCTTTTCATATAAATTATTTAAAACAAAAATTGTAGTTGTTTTTTTAAAGTCATCAAATCTTTTATTTTCAAATTCTGAAGATTTCAAAAAAACTGCATTTTTCGATATTGCAACTTGAGCTTTCAACGTCATTGTATTTGCTATAAAAAATACAATAAAAAGAATAGTAATTTTTTTCATGTTAAATAAATTAATTCATATATTAAAAAAGTCCTGAAAATTCAGGACTTTATATTTTTAAGAAGCAAAGATTACCCTAAAACTTCTTTTACTTTTTTACCAATTTCAGCTGGAGAATCAACTACGTGAATACCGTTTTCTCTCATGATGCGTTTTTTAGCTTCTGCTGTATCATCAGCTCCACCTACAATTGCACCAGCGTGACCCATTGTTCTTCCTTTTGGAGCCGTTTCACCTGCGATGAATCCAACAACTGGTTTACGGTTTCCGTCAGCTTTAACCCATTTAGCAGCATCAGCTTCTAATTGACCTCCAATTTCACCAATCATGATGATAAATTCAGTTTCTGGATCGTTCATTAATAATTCTACTGCTTCTTTAGTTGTTGTTCCAATGATTGGATCACCACCAATTCCAATAGCTGTAGTAATTCCTAAACCTTGTTTTACTACTTGGTCAGCAGCTTCGTACGTTAAAGTACCTGATTTAGAAACAATACCAACTGTTCCTTTTTTGAAAACGAAACCTGGCATAATACCAACTTTAGCTTCTCCTGGAGTAATAACACCAGGACAGTTAGGACCTACTAAACGACAATCTTTTCCTTTAATATAATCATACGCTTTAATCATATCTGCCACAGGAATACCTTCAGTAATACAAATGATTACTTTGATACCAGCTTCAGCAGCTTCCATAATTGCATCAGCAGCAAATGCTGGCGGAACGAAGATAATCGAAGTATCAGCTCCTGCTTTTTCTACAGCATCTTTTACTGTATTAAAAACAGGTCTGTCTAAATGTGTTGAACCACCTTTTCCAGGAGTTACACCACCTACAACATTAGTTCCGTACTCAATCATTTGTGAAGCATGGAAAGTTCCTTCGCTACCTGTAAATCCTTGTACAATTATTTTTGAATCTTTATTTACTAAAACGCTCATAATATATGAATTAAATTGTGTTTAAATTTGTGATGCAAAAGTAAGATTTTTACCAAATACACACGTAATTTTTATTATATTTTTTTAACTAGGTTTGCTAATTAGGTATCCATTTATAATTTTCTCGTCTTGAAAAGTCCAAATAGCAACAACTTTTGCAATCAACATTATTTCTTTTGGATTTTCAATAGTGGCAACTTTGTGGTTATACTTAACAACTAGCTGGCTATTATCTTCAATTAAGTGCGAAATTTCAAAGTATGAGATTTCGTAGTTAGCATTAATTTCATCACTTAAATTTAAAATAAAATTTTTATCCAAAATTGAGTTACCAGAAGAACTATCCCATTCTAATTTAAAATCATCATGAATTAAGGTATTTAAAAATTGTTTATCCCTAATACCATCTTCCTTGTACAAAAATTCGATTTTCTCTCTATTTGTCATTTTGCTTTAATTTTTCAATAATTTCTGGAATGCGTTTCACATTGGCCAATTGTTTTAATTTCTCGCGAGATTCTTCTATTGGTGTACCAAAATACGTTTTTCCGCCTTCAATAGATTTTGTAACACCTGTTTGCCCCATAACTACCGCTTTTGATCCAATTGTAATGCCACTAGTAGTTCCTACTTGTCCCCAAAGCGTAACTTCATCTTCAATAATTACACAACCCGCAATTCCGGTTTGAGAAGCAATTAAACATTTTTTTCCAATAACCGTATCGTGACCCACATGTACTTGGTTGTCGATTTTTGTTCCAGCTCCAATAGTAGTATCTCCAGTAACTCCTTTATCAATGGTACAAAGTGCACCAATACCTACATTATCTTCAATAACTACTCGCCCACCAGAAATTAATTGATCAAAACCTTCGTGGCGTTTCTTGTAATAAAAAGCATCGGCTCCTAAAATAGTACCTGCGTGAATCATTACATTGTCTCCTATTACTGTATTATCATAAATAGTAACATTGGCATGAATTAAGCAATTTGTACCAATTTGAACGTTATGACCAATGAAACAATTTGGTTGGATAATAGTTCCTTCTCCAATCAATGCTGAATCGGAAATCGCAGCATTTGAAGCTTGAAATGGTCGGAAATGTTTCGTCAGTTTATTAAAATCTCTAAAAGGATCATCTGAAATTAATAAAGCTTTGCCTATAGGACATTCTACTTCTTTGTTAATTAAAACAATAGTTGCGGCCGATTGTAATGCTTTATCATAATATTTTGGATGATCAACAAATACGATATCTCCAGGTTCAACAACATGAATTTCATTCATACCATGAACTGGAAAATTGTCGTCACCCACATAATTACAATTGATAATTTGGGCAATCTCTTTTAGAGGATAAACTTTTGGAAATTTCATTTATTAGTGATTAGTGAATAGTAATTAGTGTTTAAGAAAATATAAAGAGTAATTAGTTGATTGGTTATTTACTAATTACTCTTCACTTTTTATAACGACTATTCTTTTACTCTTTCCATATAGTTTCCAGATGCTGTATCAATTTTGATTTTATCACCTTCATTGATAAATAATGGAACATTTACCGTAGCTCCTGTTTCAACAGTTGCTGGTTTTGTAGCATTTGTAGCTGTATTTCCTTTAACTCCTGGCTCAGCATACGTTACTTCTAAAACGATAGAAGCTGGCATATCAACTGATAATGGCGCTTCTGTTTCAGCATTAATTTGAATCATTACATTAGTTCCTTCTTTTAATAAATCTGGAGCATCTAATACTTTTTTATCTAATGTAATTTGCTCAAATGATTCATTATTCATGAAGTGAAATTGATCACCTTCTGCATATAAATATTGGAATGTATGTGTTTCAACACGTACTTCATCAATTTTATGTCCAGCAGAAAATGTGTTATCTAATACTTTTCCGTTTGTTAACGATTTTAATTTTGTTCTTACGAAAGCTGGACCTTTTCCTGGTTTTACGTGAAGAAATTCAATAATTTTATAAATATCGTTATTGTATTTGATACATAATCCGTTTCTAATATCTGATGTACTTGCCATTTTGTTTTATTTGTATTTGATTTTGTTTATTGATTTTATGATTCTGAATTACATTGAACTGGTATAACCTTTCATGATTCCACGAGAAGAATTTCTAATAAAATCTAGAATTTCATCTCTTTCAGTTGTTGCTTCCATTTCAGCTTCAATGATGCTTAAAGCTTGAGTCGTATTATAGTTTTTTTGATATAGTATTCTATAAATATCTTGAATTTCTCTAATCTTATCTGTTGAAAATCCTCTGCGTCTTAATCCAACCGAGTTAATCCCAACATAAGATAAAGGTTCTTTAGCCGCTTTTGTAAAAGGAGGCACATCTTTTCTTACTAATGAACCACCTGAAATCATAGCGTGGTCACCAATAGAAATAAACTGATGTACAGCCGCTAAACCACCAATAATTGCAAAATTTCCAACAGTTACGTGTCCTGCCAAAGCAACACCATTTACGATAATTGCATTATCACCAATATGACAATCGTGCGCAATATGTGCTGTTGCCATAATTAGACAATTTTTCCCAATTTTTGTTTGACCAGAAGCTACTGTTCCTCTATTGATGGTAACACATTCTCTTATGGTAGTATTATCACCAATAACCGCTAACGATTCTTCTCCTCCAAATTTTAAATCTTGAGGAACCGCAGAAATTACCGCACCTGGAAAAATATTACAATTTTTACCAATACGAGCGCCTTCCATGATGGTAACGTTTGAACCAATCCAAGTTCCTTCACCAATTTCAACATTATTATGAATGGTTGTAAATGGGTCAATTACAACATTTCTTGCTATTTTGGCACCTGGATGCACATAAGCTAATGGTTGATTCATATTTTATTATTTTACTTTAACAATTTGTGCCATTAATTCGGCTTCTGAAACTAATTTTCCATTTGCATACGCATATGCTTGCATGTGACAAATACCTCTTCTAATAGGAGAAATTAAATCACATTTAAAGAACAAGGTATCTCCTGGTAGTACTTTATTTTTAAACTTAACATTATCAATTTTCATAAAATAAGTCAAGTAATTTTCTGGATCTGGCACGGTGCTTAAAATTAAGATACCACCTGTTTGCGCCATGGCTTCAACTTGTAAAACACCCGGCATTACTGGTGCTCCTGGAAAATGACCTACGAAGAAATCTTCGTTCATAGTTACATTTTTCAATCCCACAACATGCGTATCAGAAAGTTCTAAAATTTTATCAACTAATAAAAATGGTGGTCTGTGAGGTAACAAATCCATGATGCCATGAATATCCATCACGGGCTCTTTATTAATATCGTAAGAAGGCACATTATTACGCTCTTCGATTTTAATTAATTTAGCCATTTTCTTTGCAAACTGAGTATTTACATAATGACCTGGCTTGTTTGCTATAACTTTTCCTTGAATACGAGTTCCAATCAATGATAAATCACCAATAATATCCAATAATTTATGTCTTGCTGCCTCGTTAGGATAATGAAGTGTAAGATTATCTAAAATACCGTTTTCTTTTACAGTGATTGTATCTTTATTGAAAGCCTTTTTCAAGTTTTCCATTGTTTCTGTCGAAATTTCTTTATCAACATATACAA
>JBILST010000152.1:0-5657 GCA_044371865.1 Flavobacterium sp. | reverse complement strand
GTGTTATAATTTATTAAAACCTTTATCAGAAAAAGATAAAAATTCTATTCTTGAAGTTACTGAATTAAAGAAATATTTGAATAAATTTAGAGAATATCCATTGCATTTAGACATTGCTTTACCAATCTTTAGTTGGTCCCACGTATATCAAAATAATCAATTTAGTGGTTTAATTAATTTGAATTCTAAAGAAGTTTTAGGTTTTGCAAAACGAACAAAACCTTTATGGTATGAAGTCACAAAAGACACAACCATTTATTCAAACAACCAATTTTATTTCAGAGTAGGAGATCAAATAAAATGTGAAGAAGTTACAAGTAAAGTGTTAGATGAAACAATTACAGTAATCAAACAAAATGTTGCTCTTGATGAAACTACAACTATCATATTTTTCAACCTAGATGATAAAACTTTCAATCGCTATAACCATGCAGAAATTACTAATTTTTACGATTCTTTTACTAAGTAGTTATAGTAAAACATTTGCATGTGGTTATTCTCCATATGGAGAAGATGTGCGTTATTGTTTGTTTCAACCAAGTTTATTTGATTATTCTATTTATAAACCATTTAATTACAATGCAAGTTCTTGGGGTTTTGAATATAATCCAAATTCTGAATTCATTGAATCAAATATTTTGGATTGGCATAATTATACCAATAAAAAAGTTCCAATTTATGCTATTGAAGAATTTAACAATATGTTAAAAGCATCAGATATTCAATCCAATAGTAATAATGAATTTATTAAATATTTGTTTGCAAATAAAAAGTTTGAAGCTATAGCTTATATAAGATTAGCAAAAGAGTGTGAAATTGTAAACAGTTTGAATGTTGAAGATCCATGGGAAAGAAATCAAATTGATATTAATGCATCAAGAAAATCATTTTTAAATAAATTAGTGAATAAATCAAAAGAGCAAAAAAATGAATACTTCAAGCGCAAATATGCTTTTTTAGCCATTCGATTAGCATATTATTCGGGAGAATTTGAACTAATTGAAAACATTTTTAACTCAACGTTTAATACGAATCAAAAGGATTATTTATATTATTGGAGTTTGTTTTTTAATTCGTTTGCAAAAAATGATAAATCTTTTATGATGGATGCTGCAAATTTGATGGCGTATTGTCCAGAGAAAGTGTATGCAAGTTATTATTTTCATAATCAAAATTTTAAAATTGAAGAAGCTATACCATTCGCAAAATCTAAAGAAGAAATTGCCAATTTATATGCTTATGCCTCAGTTCAACGATTGGATAGAAACTTAGATTATTTGAAAATAATTTATAAAAATCAGCCCAATTCAAAGATTTTGAGTTTTTTACTGTTGAGAGAAATAAATAAATTAGAAGATTGGATTTACACACCCTATTATACCAATTACAATCCATCAACCGATTTTTGGGGAGATACAAAAACTACGCAAACGCTTCGAAAGCGTTCTGAAAGAGATCGTTTGTACGCAAAAGAAGTTCTAACATTTTTAAAATCAATTGATGTAAATAATACTGAAAATCCAAAATTATGGAAAGCAGCCAAAATACAATTAGAATTTATGTCTCGCGACTTTTTAACTTGTTTACAATCAATTAATTCGTTTGAAAGGCAAATTATTAATGATGATGCTTTATTTAATCAAATTCAAATGATAAAGGCATTAGCAATTACTGCTAATCAAACTTATGGAAAAGCAATAATAAGAACTGAAATACAATCAATTATTACAAAAAATAAAAACAATAGTCGTTTTATTTTTGCACTTGGAAGAGAATTAGAGTTTAAAGGTAATGTTCCTGATGGAATTGCTTTGATGGCAACATTAGATAAAATATCTAATGATGTCGAATGGCAAGGAAATCGTTCTATAACTTCAGGGAATTTGAATGAGTTTTATACTTATTTTGATTATTTAGATTTTGTATATTCTGCAAATGATTTAAAGAAAGTTATTGTGCGTTTAAAATTGCCGATTGCAACAGATTTTGACAATGATTTGTATAAAGTTTTACTTCAAGATGAGCAAAGACTTTTAGACTTATTAGGGACAAAATATATTCGAGAAGATAAATTAGAAAAAGCTTTGAAAGTTTTCAAATCAATCGAAAGCAAATATTGGGAAGAGAATTACAATTCTTGGGAACGAGGAAATTATAGAGAATACTATACTTTTGATCAAAATCCGTTTTATACTTTCAAAAAAACAAAAGAGTTCATAACACCAAGAGAACGATTCGAAGTTAACAAGTTAACCGTAACTGAGCATTTGATTAAGTTTATAAAAATTGCTAACAATTCAAAAACTAAAAATAGAGATTATTATTATTTCATTATTGCCAACTGTTATCATAATATGTCTCAGTATGGACATTCTTGGATGTTAAGACGATTTCAAAGTTATACTTATTATGGATATGGTGATTCTGAATATAAAAACGAATCTTATATAGATGAATATGAATATAGAACAAATCAGAAAGCAGTTTATTATTATGACTTAGCTTTTAAACATGCTAAGACTGATAAATTTAAAGCTTTATGTTTAAGAATGATGGATTTTGCAGAACATCAAACGTTCTCATCTGCAAAAAGAGTTGATAGAAGATATCCACAATATGCAAATGAATTATCTGGCTGTGAAAATTTAGAGAATTTTTTTAAAGCAAGAAGATAGATAATTTCCTGAAAAAAAATCCCGCTTCAGCGGGATTTTTTAGTTTTTATAATATTTAAAAGGAACTATTAACATTCCAAAGCATTCGCCGTGTTCTTTTCCAATATGTTTGTGATGCATTTTATGAGCTCTTCTAACCGCTCTAGCATATTTATTATCTGCATTTCTGAAGATCTTAAAACGTTGGTGTATGAAAATATCATGTACTAAAAAATAGGCAATTCCATAGGCTAAAATTCCTAAACCTATTGATATTCCTAATTCGAATGAACCAATACTCCACGTATAAAAACAAGTAATACTAACAATGGCATAAAAAATAAAAAAGGCATCATTTCTTTCAAACCAAGAATCATGATCTTTTTTATGGTGGTCTGCATGTAAACTCCATAAAAAGCCATGCATTACATACTTATGCGTAAACCAAGCCATAAATTCCATAATAAAAAAGGTGGTAAAAAAAACTAAAACGTGAATCCACATAATATTTTAAATTTTAATAATTAAATTTTACTGAAAGCCACTGAAACGTAGTTCAGCATGGCAAAACACCCATCACCGATTAAATAATGTTTAATCTATATTTGACGTAACATCTTGCTAATAATTGTACTTTTTGATAATCAGAAACTCTTATTCTCGTATTTTTAATTTCAAGAGAAGGGGTTTTTTGAAGTTTTTTCAATAACTTTTTATAATATCTATAAGCGGTATACACTCCAAATTTAGCTTCTAACGGAAGATTTTTTATTCCTTCGAATGCAGCCTCAAAATCACTTTCAATATCTGCAATTATTTCTTGTTTTGATTTTTCGTCTAAGTGATTCAAATCGGTATTAGGAAAATAAGTTCTACTTAAATCTTCAAAATCTGCTTTTAAATCTCTTAAGAAATTTACTTTTTGAAATGCAGAGCCTAAACGCATCGCTGAATCTTTTAGTTCATTGAATCTTGTTTCGTTTCCATTTACAAAAACTTTCAAACACATTAAACCCACTACATCAGCCGAACCATAAATGTATTCTTGATATTCTTCTGTTGTTTTGTATTCGCTTTTGCTTAAATCTAATTTCATACTTTTCATAAAAGCATCAATCATTTCCTGTGGAATATTATATTTATTCACAGTGTATTGAAATGAATTTAAAATTGGATTTAAACTTATTTTATGTCCCAAAGCATCAGCCAAATCTTGTTCGAATTTTGAAAAAAGGAATTCCTTATCATAATCATGAAACGAATCTACAATTTCATCAGCAAAGCGAACAAAACCATAAATATTATAAATATCTTGTCTAATACTAGGTGCTAACATCTTTACAGCACTGGAAAAAGAAGTACTGTAAGCCTTAGTGACTTTTACACTACAATCATTAGAAACTTTGTCAAATAATGCCTTCATTCTTATTGATATTTTTCTATTAAATCTGAAACTAGTTTCCCTGAAATTAAGGAAGGTGGAACTCCTGGTCCTGGCACGGTTAATTGTCCAGTAAAATATAAGTTCTTTACTTTTTTACTTTTCAATTTAGGTCTTAAAAAAGCAGTTTGCAATAGTGTATTTGCCATACCATACGCATTCCCTTTGTACGAATTATAATCTTTAATGAAATCATTTACGCAAAATGATTCTTTAAAGATAATATTATTTTTTACTTTTTGGTCAGTTAATCGTTCAAGACGCGTAATTATTTTTTCAAAATATAATTCTCTTAACTCTTTTGTGTCTTCTAAACCGGGTGCTAATGGAATTAAAAAGATACCTGCTTCTTTTCCTTTTGGTGCACAGTTTTCGTCGGTTTTTGACGGAAAACTTGCGTAGAAAAGAGGTTCTTCAGGCCATTTTGGATGGTCATAAATTGCTTCGGCATGCACATCAAAATCCACATCAAAAAATAAAGAATGATGTTCTACATTTTCAATTTTTTTGTCAAACCCCACATAAAATAATAGGGAAGAAGGAGCAAATGTTTTATTTTCCCAGTAATTTTCTGAATACTGACGATAATTTTTTTCTAATAATGTTTCAGAATGATGATAATCAGCTCCACTTAATACAATATCTGCAGTAACTATTTTATTATTGACTAATATGCCAGTTGCTTTTCCATTGGTTACATCAATTTTTTCAACGTTAGCATTGGTTTCTATTTTGACGCCCAATTCTCTTGCTAATGTTTCCATGGCTAATATTACAGAATACATTCCGTTTTTTGGATGCCAAGTGCCTAAGCCAAAATCGGCATAATTCATGAAGTTATAAAATGATGGTGTGTCACTTGGTTTGGCTCCTAAAAACAAAACGGGAAATTCTAATATTTGAACCAATTTCATGTTTTTGAATCTTTTTCGAACATCTTTTTTAATGTTACTAAAAAATTGATTCACTTTTTTGGCTGTTTCTAGTGTGATTAATTCTAGAGGCGACTCACCCGGACGATAAACTAAATCTTTAATAGCAATGTCATAATTACTTTTGGCTTCTGCCATAAATTGTTCTAATTGTTTACCACTTCCTTTTTCGATAGATTCAAAAGTGCTAACAATTTCAGGTAAATTATCAGCGATAGTTACAAAATCTAAGTGCCCAAAATACACTTGATAAGCAGGAGATAGTTTTATAAGTTCATAATAATCGGATGGTTTTTTACCAAAATCGGCAAAGAAACGTTCAAAAACATCGGGCATCCAATACCATGTTGGTCCAATATCGAAGGTAAACCCATCTTTTTTTAGTTGACGCGCTCTGCCTCCAATTGTTGTATTTTTCTCGTATATAGTAACAGAATGGCCTTGTTGTGCTAAATAACATGAAGCGGCAAGAGAGGAAAAACCAGATCCAATTATTTTGATTTGTTTTTTCATTTTATTTTAAAATATAAAAAATGTAATATGATTTTTTTAGTAAGATATAGTGTCAACCAAATCTTTTATAGATATGAAAGTTCTAATTTTTTCTGAGATTAATTTTTGGTCAATATT
>JBILST010000151.1:0-5670 GCA_044371865.1 Flavobacterium sp. | reverse complement strand
ATGATTCTTTCGTTTTCTTGATTAAAACTTTGATCAACGGAATTATTTGTATAATTGTAAATATTGCCAACATCTAATTTATTATAAAAATCTTTAATTTTATTATTTAAGCTAATACCACCATGTGCAAAATCTTGAATAAATCCGTATCCAGCATCAATTGAACCATTAACATTGTCATTTAATGAAGTTTTTTCTTTAATTATTAACGCAGTTTCTGAATTCCCAGATGATTGATTATATTTATCTAATTCAATTTGTATAGATTTTATTTTGTCTAGTGATAGTTTATAAAACTCTTCTATTGATATTACTCTGTCTTCCAGATAAATAGAATTAATTTTTTTTCCTTTGAAGTATAAATCATTGTAACCATCCTTTGTAATATATTCAACTCTAAGAATTGTTTTGTCAAGAGTTTCGTTTTCTAAAATTTTTTTAGGTATCTCAAACTTATATTTCCCAACACTTCTTGGGTTTTCCTTAA
Source organism: Flavobacterium sp. (assembly GCA_044371865.1). Classification (GTDB taxonomy): domain Bacteria; phylum Bacteroidota; class Bacteroidia; order Flavobacteriales; family Flavobacteriaceae; genus Flavobacterium. The sequence goes on along the minus strand of JBILST010000151.1, from coordinate 5,183 downwards.
CAACAATTTCTTTAAGTTTTGTTGTATTAATAGTGTCAATATCTTGCGAATAACAATTAATATATCCGATTAATGTTATACAAATTATAATTATTTTCATTTATCTTTTTTTATTAAATAAGCAATTGCCGTTAATACTGTTAATACCAAATTAAAAACAAAATGATTTTCCCATGTCATGTCTTCCAAAATACCTCCACAACTGCAAGGTGTAAAATATGAAAAACTTATCAAATAGCCAATATAAAATGTAAAGAATGTCATTATGCTAAAACTTATAAAAAGAGCCTTGTCAAATTGTTTTTTATAAATTAAATAACATGTATATAATTCAATTGAAATCACAGAAATACCGACTATTTTATTAAATCCTAATGGTATTAAAGGTGATTTAGCTAATTGGGCATAAAAGGTGTTTAATTCAAGTAGTTTTAAAATTCCAGCATACAGAAATATTGAAAACAACAAGCCTAAAACACTATACAAATACAGCTTATATAGAAGTTTCATAGATTTTAATTTTATTTTTAAAAATAAGATATAGTTTTTTGTTCTTGATTTTAAAGTCTAAAGGCTTTTCATCTTTGTCACTTGGTAAATGAAAACTATAAAGGTAATTGCCGTTTTTGTGATTATACACATCTATTGTAACAAATTTTCTGTATTTCAAAAAATTATCATTTTTTGTCAAAACATTTGAAACTACATACAAATTTCCGCCTTCAATATGAGCATAACTATTAATTGTTAATAATGGTTTGTTGATGCTAAATGAAGAGTCTTTTGCCATTTTTATTCCTTCAACTACTTGTGTGTTATCTAAAGTTTTGAAATGGCTTAATTTATTTGTTTTTACATTGATTTTATAAAAATTACCTTTATGCATTTGTATAAAAACTAGGGAAGAATCTTCTAGAATAAATCGCCCATCAGTTTTTATGCCACCATCTATTTCTAAACTATCAGCAAATTGATGATTAAATTTTACTGATTTTTTCTTTTTTAAGTCATAAAGAGATAAAGCTGTTTGACTATGTTTATTTATACTTTCTCGAATTAAAATTTTATTATTGCCTAAAGCAATTGCTCTATCAAATCTTGATTTTAGTATAATAGTGTCAATTCGTTTTAAATTTTTAGTCATTCGAGTTAATAAGTTCAATGTAGAATCAAATAAATAAAGAGTGTCGTTTATAATATTTGAAGACATTATGTGTGAATATAAATGAACTTTTTTTGTTCTTTTGTTTCTAATGTTAAATGACATAACATTTGTTAATTCATTTGAAGATAGAATCATATTTTTCTCATCTACATATACAAGTCCATCTAAATTAAAACTGAAATTTATTTCATTAGTTTCTTTAAACTTAATATTCTTAAATTCTCTTTTGAAATTACCAATATTTACGTTTTGGGAAAGGCATATATAATGAAGAATTATAATCAAAAGTAATGAAATTACTATTGAGATTATAAGAAATTTATTTTTCATAAAATAATTTTTTGGTACTAAAAAGAGGTTGTTATCACAACCTCTTTTATAACATTTTTTAGTTTTTTCCTAACTATTTTTTTCCGTAATAAAAAACTCCGTTAGGTTTTGTACAACATTTAGAATCTGAATAAGATAGACAAGTGTTTGATTCACATGTTGCACCATCTTCTTCACTTGTAAATTCTTTTTGTGAATAAGCTAAAACTGTAAACAATGACGCAACTGCGCCAAATAAAAACATTTTTTTCATAACTGTAAGAAAATTAATTGTTAATAATTTAGCAATATTAGTTTTCTTACAAAAACAAAACTATTACAATTTTAATAAAATTAAGTAAATAATTGCTATTTTTGAGCAATATAATGCTAAAGTTATGAGTGTAGGTACAAAAATAAGAAGATTAAGATTGCAAAATAAATGGAGTCAAGAAGAATTAGCACATAAATTGGATGTTGCACAAACATCGATTTCAAATTTTGAGAGTAATAAGACCATTCCTGATTTTTTAGTAATGGGAAAAGTATGTGAAGTGTTTGATGTTAGTTTTGAGTATTTTTTAGAAAAAGATAAAGAAAAGTATATTTTTAAAAAGAATGAAAACAATAATATTGTTGTTGGTAAAATCGAAGTATTGAATAATACAATGCCAGAAGGTGTTTTAGAGAATATGCTAAAACGCATAGAACAGTTAGAAAATAAAATTTTAAATGAATAATATAAAAGGTTTTTAAATAAAAAAAATCACAGCTTTCACTGTGATTTTGATTTGTGGGATAAAAAGGGGAATTATATTTTTTTAACGTTTACAGCATTCATGCCTTTAGCGCCTTTTTCTAAATCGTAAGTTACTAAGTTACCTTCTTTAACATCGTCTAGTAAACCACTGATGTGTACAAAGTATTTTTCTCCTGTTTCAACAGCTTTAATAAAACCAAAACCTTTAGAATCATTGAAAAAATCGATTGTTCCTCTGCGTTCCGTTGGTGCTTCATCTTCCTCAGTTCTTCTTGAAGTACCAATTTCGATGCTTTCTACATCAACAATAATTTTTTTAGATGGATCTGGAGGTGTGCTGGTTAAGTGACCGTTCTCATCTACATACACATATAAATCTTCTCCCGATAATTTAGGGTTTGATTTACGTGCTTCTTTCTTCTCTTGTTTCTCTTTTCGTTTTTTAGCACGAAGTTTTTCTTGTTCTTTTTTGTTAAAGGTTTCTTGCGGTCTAGCCATTAAATTTTAAATAATTTTAATTAATATAATTTTGAAAAGTAAAAGGATAAAAATACACAAGCGGAATAAACAAGAAATTTATAAAGTACTTTTATTCAAAGTATTGCGAGAGGAAATTAATATCATTACCAATGTTGCAAAGTTAGTGAAAAAAACGTTCACTTTGCTAAAACTTACTCTTTTTAAGTTTTTGATGTACGTTTTTAAATAGAATTCAACACAAGTTAAACTTATCACAAACTCAAAAACTAGTTTCCAATCCTTTCTTTTTTCGTATTTTTGAAAAGTATTATAACACTATGGTAGAAGAACAAGTAATATTAGTCAACGAACAAGATGAGCCTATCGGGCTGATGAATAAGATGGAAGCGCATGAGAAGGCGGTTTTGCACAGAGCTTTTTCAGTATTTATTTTAAATGATAAAAATGAAGTGATGTTACAGCAACGAGCGCATCACAAATACCATTCGCCGCTTTTATGGACCAATACTTGTTGCAGTCACCAACGCGCTGGTGAAACCAATATTGAAGCTGGAAAACGACGTTTGTTTGAAGAAATGGGATTTAAATCCGAACTAAAAGAATTGTTTCATTTCATTTATAAAGCACCTTTTGATAACGGTTTAACCGAACACGAATTGGATCATGTGATGATTGGATACTACAATGAAGCGCCTGTAATTAATCCAGATGAAGTAGAAAGTTGGAAATGGATGCCTATTGAAGCTATAAAAGACGATATGATTTTGCATCCAAATGTCTATACCGTTTGGTTTAAGATAATATTTGATGAGTTTTACCATTATCTTGAAGAGCATAAATTGTAAAAATCAATTTTAGGAACATAGATTTAAAGAAATGCAATAAATTTTAAAAATCTAAATCTTAAAAAATTATATAAAAAAATCTGAATTCAAATTTTTAAATTCTAAATCGCCATGAGAGTTACTGTTTCGAGAAAAGCCCATTTTAATGCTGCGCATCGTTTGTATCGCAAGGATTGGGCTATGGATAAAAATCAAGAAGTGTTTGGAAATGTAACAATCCGAACTTTCATGGACACAACTACGAGTTGATTGTTTCGGTAACCGGAGAAGTTGACAAAGAAACTGGGTATGTAATTGACACTAAGGTTTTATCCGATTATATTAAAGAACATATCGAAGAAGCGTTTGATCATAAAAATTTAAACGAAGACGTTCCTGAATTTAGCGATTTGAATCCAACAGCCGAGCACATTGCTTATATTATTTGGAACAAACTTCGCATTTTAATCGATGCTGATAAAGAATTAGAAATTACCTTATATGAAACTCCTAGAAACTTTGTAACCTATAAAGGAAACTAATTATGGCAATTCAAATTGGAGATAAATTACCAAGTTTTAAAGCAACTAAACAAGATGGAACTGCTTTTGAAAGTGCTTACATTCATGAAAAACCCGTTGTGATTTACTTTTATCCTAAAGATTTTACGCCAGGTTGTACTACTCAAGCGTGCAGTTTTAGAGATGCGTATCAAGATTTTCAAGATTTAGGTGCTGAAGTTATTGGTGTAAGTGGTGATTCGGTGAGTTCGCATCAAAATTTTCGTCAAAAACATAATTTGCCTTTTATTTTACTTTCGGATACAGATCGTAAATTGCGTAAGTTATTTGGTGTTCCAACAGCACTTTTTGGACTTGTGCCGGGTCGCGTTACTTATGTTTTTGATGCTCATGGAAAAGCAATTTATATTTTTGATAGCATGAGTGCTAAAAATCATATTTCAAAGGCTTTAGAAGCTATACAGAAATCAAAATAAAATAATTTCTTATAAAGTAAGACTTCTAATAGCTGTATTTCGTTAGATTTTTTTGCATCTTTGTAATTCATTATTTGACTATGAAATTTTATCCTTTAACTTTTACACCTATACTTAAAGACCGTATTTGGGGCGGTACGAAGTTGAAAACTTATCTCAATAAACCAATAGTTTCTGAAACTACTGGCGAGAGTTGGGAAATTTCAACCGTGCCTGGCGACATAAGTGTGGTTAATAATGGTGCTTTTAAAGGTAAAAATATTAACGACATTATTGATTTGTATCCTGAAGAAATTCTAGGAAAATCAGTTCTAACTCGTTTTGGAAAACAATTTCCGTTACTTTTTAAATTCATTGATGCGAAGGAAGACTTGTCTATTCAATTGCATCCGAATGATGATTTGGCTAAAGAACGTCATGATTCTTTTGGGAAAACCGAGATGTGGTATGTAATGCAGGCAGATGAATCGGCACGTTTGGTGGTTGGGTTTAAGAAAGATTCCCATCAAGAAGAATATTTATCGCATTTACAAAATAAAAATCTAGTTGCTTTATTGAATGAATCTCTGGTAAAAAAAGGCGATGTTTTCTTTTTGGAAACGGGTACTGTTCACGCGATTGGCGCTGGAGTTGTGGTAGCTGAAATTC
>JBILST010000150.1:0-5683 GCA_044371865.1 Flavobacterium sp. | reverse complement strand
AAATTGGATATTTTCGGATTCAAAATAGTGGAGCGCGATTGGTAATTTTCTAAAACCTCGATTTTTTCTTTGATTTTTTGCGCTTCTTCAAACTTCATTTCCATTGCCAAATCAGTCATTAATTTCTTGAAATCTCTCAAACTTTCTTTGAAATTTCCCTTCAAAATTTGACGGATTTTTTCCACTTGATTTTGATAATTTTCCAACGACTCATAATCTTCACAGGGTCCTTTGCAATTGCCAATATGATATTCCAGACATACTTTATATTTTCCCGAATCGATATTCGCTTTCGATAAATCGTAATTACAAGTTCGCAACGGATATAATTCTTTGATTAAATCTAAAATCGTGTGAACTGTTTTAAAACTTGTATACGGTCCAAAATATTCTGAACCATCTTTAATCATTTTTCGAGTAGAGAAAATTCTAGGAAATCGTTCATTTTTGATGCAAATCCAAGGATACGTTTTATCATCGCGAAGCAACACATTATAACGCGGTTGTAGCTTTTTAATCAGATTATTTTCCAACAATAACGCATCGGTTTCAGTAGGAACAACAATATGTTTTATCGTAACAATTTTCTTAACTAAAACCGACGTTTTATAATTGTCATGATTCTTGGTGAAATACGATTGAACGCGTTTTTTTAAGTTTTTCGCTTTCCCAACATATAGAATTTTCCCATCCTTATCATAATACTGATACACACCCGGATTATCGGGCAAGGTTTGGATTTGAAGTTCTAATGGTGTTTGCATTTTTTTAGAAAGATGATAGAACAAAGATAATAGAATTGTTTTAATTGGCACGCGGATAGGGCGGATGCTTTACAACTCTGATTTGAGTTTTTTTACACAGAGATTCACGGAGCTTTTTTTGATTTTGATGCTGTTGAAAAGAGGTACACAGAGACGTTTTACTTTTAACCTTTTCATTTCTTCAATTTATATTCCAATAAAAAATTGATTTTTGAACTTGAACTTGCCCTTGTTCTTGAACTTTTCGTATTTTTAACACCTTAGAATCAACCAAATGACAGCCTCAAAACCCTTAACCATTCTTAAAGAAACCATTTTAGCGGGTGAAAGCAAAACCATTAACATGGAAATTGCTAAGTTGCACACCATGAATAAATTGAAGATTCCCATTATTGTGGAACGTTCAAAACTTGATGGTCCAACGGTTTTATTCACTGCTTGTTTGCATGGCGACGAAATCAACGGAACCGAAATTGTGCGTCAGTTAATCATTCAAAAAATAAATAAACCCAAGCGAGGAACTATTATTTGTATTCCCATCATCAATATTTTCGGATTCATTAATAAGACTCGAGAATTTCCTGATGGTCGCGATTTAAATCGTGTGTTTCCTGGCAGTAAAACAGGTTCACTAGCTAGTCGATTTGCCTTTTATATCCTAAAAGAAATTATGCCGCATGTAGATTATACAATTGATTTTCATGCTGGTGGTGCGAGTCGATTTAATGCGCCTCAGATTAGAATTGTTCCAGAAAATCCAGAATTAAAACAACTTTCCGATGTTTTTAATGCGCCTTTTACGTTGTATTCAAAGAATATTTCAGGTACGTTTCGAAATTCTTGCGATAAATTGGATGTAAAAATGTTGCTTTTCGAAGGCGGAAAATCATTAGACTTAAATGATAACGTTACGCAAGAAGCTTTGGAAGGAACCAAACGCTTTTTAGATCATTTAGGCATGCTGAATCCAAGAAAAAAAGTTACAATTCCAACCCACAAAACCATATATATTGAAAAATCGAGTTGGGTTAGGGCAAAATACTCGGGCATGTTTCATGGGACAGCAATTATTGGCAGTTTCGTTAAAAAAGGTGATTTATTAGCCACCATTTCTGACCCCTATGGAAAAGTAGAACACAAAGTCAAAGCGCCGCATGAAGGATATATTATTAATGTAAACGATGCGCCAATTATTTATCAAGGGGATGCTATTTTTCACATTTCTACCCATTTAGAATTGAAAAGCTAACAATTATCATGTTTTATTGATTTGGCTTACTGTATTTTCGTGAAAATTTTTAGACATGGATTTTTGGAAAAAACTTACACACGAAGAAAGAAAGGTAAGAATTGATAGAGCCTTACACGATAATGTTAACTTCTCAAAAGATGCTTCATTAGGCTATCCTGCTTCTAAGTTAGATAGTCGTGTTTTTTATGACGATGCGCCATTTTTAAAAGATGCACCAACCCTTCAAACCTATGTGGCTAATCCAAATAATATCGGATGTCACACTTTTGGCACTTCAGAAAAAGCATTTTACGGCACACAAGAAATCGAACGCGAAGTATTAAATGTAATTGCTGTTGATATTTTTAAAGCTAAAGAAAATGAGTTTGATGGTTACATCGCTCCAGGTGGAACGGAAGCAAACATTCAAGCAATTTGGGTTTTTAGAAATGAATTTCTGCATAATTTTGATGCTAAATTAGACGAAATAGCTATTTTAGCTTCGGAAGACACGCATTATTCTATTCCAAAGGCTTCGAATTTATTGCAAATTGATTGGTTGAAAATTCCCGTTGGTTTTGAAAATCGTGAAATAGACGTGAATGCATTGGATAACATCATTTCTGAAGCAAAAAATAATGGTAAAAAGTACTTTATTGCCGTTTCAAATATGGGAACAACCATGTTTGGTTCTGTTGATAATCCTGATGATTATACTTCGATATTAGAAAAACATAATGCGACGTATCGTTTGCACATTGATGGCGCTTATGGTGGATTTGTGTATCCGTTTAGCAATCAAAAATCGAATATCAACTTCAGTAATCCAAAAATTAGTTCGATTACAATTGATGCACACAAAATGTTGCAAGCGCCTTATGGAACAGGTGTTTTTGTTTGCCGAAAAGGCTTAATCGAAAACGTATTGACCAAAGAAGCAGAATACGTAGAAGGCATGGATTTAACGCTTTGCGGAAGTCGTTCTGGAGCAAATGCCGTTGCGGTTTGGATGATTTTATTTACTTATGGCGCTTATGGTTGGTTCGAAAAAGTGAGCATTTTACAAATGCGCACGCAATTTTTATGTAACGAATTAGACCATTTAAACATCAAATATTTCCGTGAACCTTTTATGAATATTGTAACCATTCATTCGGAATCCATTCCAGAAAAAATTGCTGAAAAGTATGATTTGGTCCCTCAACAACACAATGAAAACAACAAATGGTATAAAATTGTGGTGATGGATCACGTAGAAATAGAACATTTAACTACTTTTATAGACGAATTGAAAGCGTCTGTAAATGGATAAAAAGGCATTAAGAAGTAAGTACAAAGTATTAAGACAATCGTTAACTCAAGAGGAAATCGAAGACAAAAGTTTGGCGATTGCGAACCAATTGTTGCGAATGGATGCTGTGCCTAGCCTCAGGCTGGTTTGGAACAAATTGTATTATCATTTGTTTTTAGCAATTGAGGAGCAAAAAGAAATCAATACCGAATATATCCTGCAAATTTTAGCGGGAAAAGATAAAGAAATCGTCATTTCGAAGTGCGACTTTGCCACTTTAGGAATGACGCATTTTTTATTAACCGATAATACCAAAATCAAAAAAAACAGTTACAACGTTCCAGAACCAGTTGATGGTTTAGAAGTTCCTGATGCAAAAATTGATGTAGTTTTTGTGCCTCTTTTAGCTTACGACAAGCAAGGAAATCGTGTTGGTTACGGCAAAGGCTTTTACGATAACTTTCTAAGCAAATGCAAGCCCGAAACGATTAAAATTGGGTTATCGTTCTTTCCTCCAGAAGAAAAAATTGAGGATGTTTCAGCAAATGATGTGAAATTGGATTTTTGTGTGACGCCTGATAGGATTATTTCTTTCTAAAACTCGTAATCAATTCAATTACTCCATAAATAATAATGTGAGTTACCACAAAAATCCCACCATAAAATAAAACCGCTAATGAATTTCCTCCTTTAAAATTGTCTTCATCTAAAAAAACATAAAGCATCAATAAAAAATAGACCATAAAAATGGTCATATTCACTTTATGAATGGTTCTTTTGGTAAAAATTAGACCTAAAATAAAATATATAAATACCGAAAAATACAAAAAGTATAAAAGAATAAATTCGGAATCAGTTGGAAACATTATTCTTGAGTCTGAATAGTTTCTTCCTCTTTATCCGCATGAGCAAATGCTCTTTTATTAAACACAATCAAAATCCCAACACCAGTAGAAATAGCCACATCGGCTACGTTGAAAATGGCGTTGAAGAAAGTGAAATGTTTGCCGCCCCAAATTGGCAACCAAGAAGGTAAGTTTCCTTCCCACATTGGAAAATAGAACATATCTACAACTTCTCCATGGAACCAAGTACCATAAGGTTGATCAGCAAAAGCTGTTGCTACTTGATGATAACTATCGTTAAAAATGACACCGTAAAAAACCGAATCAATAATGTTTCCTAAAGCGCCCGTAAAAATTAATGCAACTGCAACAATAAGAAAATTTGAGGCTTGTTTTCGCACTGAATCCCATAACCACCATGCAATAAATGGCACAACAAATATTCGGAATAAGGTTAAAAATAATTTTCCATATTCACCAGGAATTTCAGCGCCCCAAGCCATGCCTTCATTCTCTATAAAATGAATTTGAAACCATTCTAAACCCATTACTTTTATGGATTCTCCAATAAAAAAATGCGTCTTGATATAGATTTTCGAAATCTGATCAATTAATAAAATAGCAATGATTAAAATATAGGCTTTCTTTAACGACATGTTCATTTTTTTTGCAAAAATAGTGTTTTTATTAAATAAAAAACGCCCCAAACGGAGCGTTAGTATAATTTTGTAAAAAGATTAACGTTGCAAGTTCTTTGCTTCGATACTCATAGTTGCATGAGGAACGATTTTTAAACGCTCTTTACTTATTAATTTGCCTGTAACTTTACACAAACCATAGGTTTTGTTTTCGATACGAATTAAGGCATTTTTTAAATCTCTAATAAACTTTTCTTGACGAATAGCTAGTTGTGAATTGGCTTCTTTACTCATTGTTTCGCTGCCTTCTTCAAATGCTTTAAACGTTGGCGATGTATCGTCAGTTCCGTTATTTAAGTCATTCATATAAGCACTTTTAATAAGCTCTAAATCACCTTTAGCTTTTTCTAATTTAGCTTGAATTAACGCTTTGAATTCAGCCAAATCAGCGTCTGAAAATCTAATTTGCTCCTCTACCATAATTTCAATATTTTTATAGTTATACGTTGATTAAAAGCTTTTGGCTCTTATTTTGAAATTAATATACTTGTTTTTATATCATCAAACTCAATTTCCGTACCATTTTCAAGGGTTGGAACAAAAATTAACGATTCGGTTAAGGTTTCTGATTTAATGTACGATTCGTTTGCTAAAACAGCTTCTTCTACTTGCGTATTTTTTTCCATTTTAACTGTAATCTTATCTGTTACTTCAAAACCTGAGTCTTTTCTGATATTTTGGATTCTGTTAATCAATTCTCTCGCGATACCTTCTTTTCTTAATTCGTCGGAAATAGTAATGTCTAATGCTACCGTAATTCCGTTTGAATTGGCTACTAACCAACCTTCAATATCTTGCGATGAAATCTCAACATCTTCTAATGATAAAGTTATACTTTTTCCTGAAATATCCAT
>JBILST010000182.1:0-4964 GCA_044371865.1 Flavobacterium sp. | reverse complement strand
CTGCCGAGTTGAATAAGTTGGTATTGGTTATGAACGAAAACCCAAACATGGTCATCTTCGCAAAATCGCACACTGATAGTAGAGGAAGTGATAAGTACAATATCAATTTATCAGACCGAAGAGCAAAAGCTACGGTTCAATACTTAATCAGTAAAGGCATTGCAAAAGAAAGAATCTCAGGACAAGGATTTGGAGAAAGCGAACCAAAAGTAGCTTGCAAATCATGTACAGAAGAAGAACACGCACAAAACAGAAGAAGTGAATTCTTAATTGTTAAGAAGTAAAGATAGTTTATAGTTGATTTTTAGTTGAAAAGGCATCACTCTTTCTGGGTGGTGCTTTTTCTTTTTTGATTGAAAAACATGAAAATAGTTGAATTATTCTCATAAAAACAATCAATTTTTAATGTTTTATTTAAGTTAAATTATCGTTTATAAATTAATTTATAAATAAAACATCTGAATTACATTAAAATATGGCTTAAATGTATTGTTATTACTGATTATTTTAAAATTTTATTGTTATCTGAATTACAAAATGTATCTTTTTTTTTAATTATTTTATGAAAAGGGATTGATATTTTTGGTGTCTAATATAAAGTTAATGTACCCAAAATTCTTAGTAATATGAATTCATACTCAAAAAAGTTTATAAGAAATGTTTTTAGTGTAGTTATTTTCATGATTGGAATGTCTGCATATTCTCAAAACATTTTGATAAGTCAAGGTGGAATCGTATCCGTTGTCATTAATGATAATTGTCATGAAGTAGGTGGAGCTAAAGTTGATTTTAAAAAACTATATCCCTTTCAGTATTATGAAAATTAATGTTAATCTCACAATGTCTCTATTCAAAAAAAGAATAGAGCAAGTTAAACCAATGAAAATTAAAGAAACATGTTAAAACCAAACAGTATGAAACTAAGAAATATTACTTTTATCATAACTTTCTTTGCTTGTTATCTTCAAAGTTTTGGACAATATAATATGTCTACTAATAATGGACAAACAATTACAGCCTGTACTGGTACGCTGACAGATACAGCCTCTGGAAACTACAGTGCTGGGGCAACACAAACTATAACAATTCAGTCTCCAACTCCTGGAGAAGGGGTTTGTTTGGATTTTACTCAGTGGGATTTAGATCCTTATGCTGCCACTTTAAATTATCTTGATATGGATCATGTAAATTTTTATGACGGCAGTACTACTTCATCTCCTTTAATTTATGGAGCAACAGGTGATTGGGTAGTAGATCGTAGTGGTACGAATTTTGACTTTCGTGGTCCTGGTATGATATGCTCATCAGGTGGAGCAATAACAATTCAGTTTAGGAGAAGATGGGGAGGAGTTGGATTTACAGCAAATATATCCTGTTTCAAACCATCGTCGACACAATCTTGTGATGTCAATTTAACAGCAAGCTCTACCTCCATTTGTTCTGGATCGGTAGATTTAACTACTATAGGAAGTGTTACAACACCTCTTATTGACAATAATTTCAATAATAGTACAATTGGAACCGGTTGGTCTACTTCTATTAATGCACGATTTGATAATCCATGTACACCTGGTTTAGATGGAACGCCACATTTTTGGATTGGAACAAATAATTCACCAAGAAATTTAACATCAGTCCCTTTCGATGTAAGTTCGGGCGGTTCTATTTATTTTGAAATTGATTTTTCAGATCAAGCAGATCCTGCACCTTGCGAAGGACCGGACTTAGTTCAAGAAGGAGTATATTTACAATATTCTTTAGATGGAACAACCTGGACAACAATGCATTACTTTTTCCCTAGTTTTTATACAGATGGAAGTGCAAATATCCAAAGTTGGCAAGGGTATAATTTTAAAATTCCTGCAGCCGCTTTATCAACAACTACACGATTTAGATGGACGCAACAAGAGGTTTCAACAAACACAACAGATCACTGGGGACTGGATAATATTCGAATCTATCTAAATCCAAGACCTATAACACTCACTGTAAGAGAAGGGAATCCAACAACGGGAACAATTCTAGGAACATCGATAACATCACCTTATGTTTTAAGCGTAACTCCTGCTGCGACTACAACCTACTATACTACAATTTCAGATGGTACAAGTTCATGTACCGATAATGTCACTGTAACCGTAAACGGTGGAACTGCAACAACAATTAATTATGCAGGAAGTCCATTTTTACCTACAGCTGGAGTTTCTGGAGTAACAGTTACAGGTCCTGCAGTAACAGGTTTGTATTCTTCAACACCAGTTGGTTTAACGTTAAATACAAATACAGGAGCAGTTACTCCAAGTTCTAGTACTCCTGGAACTTATACTGTTTCAGTTCCAACTGCTTGTGGAACGGCTACGGCTACGGTGGTCATTTTACCTCCTCAATGTGGAAATTGCGCCACACCAAACTGCCCTATCGCTGGACCATATCCAAGCTATACTTTAGCTAACACTAATAACATTTCAAATTGTAATGTTTTAGCTTCTAACTTAAATGGGCCAACAACTTATGTTTCCTATTATACTGTAACTTCCTCATCTATTGGAAGTATTGGAGCAATAATTTCAAATCAAAATGGAGGCATCGCTGGATGTAATGCGTCTAAAGTGGCGGTTTTATATTCCCCTTCGAATTGTGCAACTTCAACAAGTCCAATTGCTGCTGTATTAGGATCAAATGGTTCTACATATTATAATCCAGAATGGACAGGACTAACTCCAAATACAACATACACTATGGTTGTAACCACAACTATACTTGGTTCTTGTTGGATTGAAGATCAATGTGTCTCTTATTATCAACCAACTGTTGTTGGTTGTACTACTTGTATAACGGCCAGTTGCCCTGTCGTTTCAATTACAACATCTACTACAGCTTTAGGTCAAACAGGAATTACAACTGCTTTAAATACTGCTGGTGATCAGTTGGGTAATCCAAATTTAAATACTGGACAATCAATAACTGTTTGTGTTCCTGTTACAGTACCTAGTGGTTCAACGGTTTTAGGATTTAAACAACGTGCTACTTCTAGCCCTTCAGGTTGTGCAAATCCAGCAGAGCAAATAATTACTTATCAACTTAGACCTGCATCAGCTTGTGCTTCATCTCCGATATTACCAAATCTATTAAACGCATCAAGTGTTGCAAGTGGATTTAATCCAGAATGGAATGGTTTACTAGCCGGAAACTATGTTTTATGTTATACCATGAATGTTGTTCCTTCTGCATTATGTTCTACAGTAGATGTTGAAGGTTTAGGATATTATAATGTTATTCCACCTCCAACCACTTGTCAAGATTATCAAATTCAGTTGTATGATGATGATTTAACTTCATCAGTACATGCAGGAACAACTTTTTCTTGTACGGATGCGGGTGTTTATCTAGGACCTACTACTGACCCAACGGTTTTTGATAGTGGATTACCATTTCAATCCTATAAAATTACAGTCGTTGCAACTACGGGTAATTTAAATAATCTTGTATTAAATAGATATGATGCGGCTACTAATTTATTAGCCGAGCAATTAACACTTCCAGCGAGTGGAATATCTGATAATTATTTTTTAAGACCTTCTCCAGGTCAATATTATAAATTAGACAAGACAAATCTTACTTCTGGTACATATACTTACACAATAATTGATGCTATTTCTGGAGCTACAGTTGCTTCAGGGACATGGACAATTACAGGAGGGGCAGAATCATTGCAAAGTGTTACACTAATTCCACAAGGTACTTCTGTATATTCTGGACCTGGTGTTACGAATGGTTTTGATCCTACAGGTGTTAATAATTACACAAATGATAGAGGTATTGGTTTCTTTAATCCAGCGTTAGCTGGAGCTGGAACTCACACAATTACATATACTTGGAATAATGGTTTGGCTGCTCCAAATAATTGTACATTAACTAGAACAAGAACTGTTACAGTTACAGGTCCATCTGCACCAACGGTTTCCAATGTTGCTATTTGTTCAGGGCAAACAGCTACTTTAACTGCTTCAGGAGGTACCATTTATAAATGGTATGATGCTGCAACTGGAGGTACTTTACTTTTTACAGGTAATCCTTTCGTAACTCCTGCATTATCAGCTCCTATTTCATATTGGGTTACCAATACAGTTGGTTCTTGTGAAAGTACTCGAACTCAAGTGAATGTTACAATTACTCCAGGCGTTGCTCCAACTTATACTTTAACACCATCAAATTGTGCACCTGGTAGTATTACTTTTAGTGGTGTATCTGCAGGTGCAACTTTTGATTGGATTAGTGGGCCTTCAGGATATACTTTTCCTGTTGGTTTTCAAACACCTTCAACAACAAATACAAGTTTAACAGCTTTGCCTGCTGGTACATATTGTGTTGATATAACTTCACCGAATGTTGCAGGAGGTACTGTAACTACTACACTTTTAAATGAAGATTTTGAGTCAAATGCTCCAAATTGGACAATTGATAATTCAGGCGGAAATAATATTTTTGTTATAAATAATGCATACTTAGGTGGCACTTGTACTATTGGAGGTGTTCCATTTGCTGTTCCAAATATTCCAAACCAAGGTGCTTGGGCTACTGCAGGACCTCAAAGTAAATATTTGCATATTAAAGCTACAACTACTTGTGGTTTTGCTTGTGCTGAAGGAGCAGCTTTTCCTCCTTTAAATGCTAATTTTTGTAGCACAGTTTCCGACCAAAAATTTACATTAAATACTCCTTTAAATACAGTTGGTAAAACAAATGTTACTTTTAATTTTTATTTTATATGTAGAAGTGCTGATGTAGATGATTATGGTACGTTAGAGTATAGTATAAATGGGGGTACGACATGGATTCAAGCAGGTGCAAATTTATCAGGCGCAACAGTTTGGACTAATAGAGTTACAACATTGCCAGCATGGGATAATCAGCCTAGTCTTTTGTTTAGACTACGATGGAGAAATGATGCTTCAGCTTCTAGT
>JBILST010000014.1:0-19011 GCA_044371865.1 Flavobacterium sp. | reverse complement strand
AACAATTTTTTTACAGCAATACAAAATCTAGCCATACTTTAGCTCTACCAGAGAATTAGTAGGTTAAGTTTTATGGTAGATTTGGGGCAAAAAGGGTGAAAGCAATTTCACTCTTTTTTTTGTTTACATGAGTCGTATTTTCAATATAATTTGTGCAAAAGCCTTATTTTATCGAGTTTTTAAGTAATTCAACAACTTTATTATATAGTAAAAGTAACTTGTTATACTTTAGCCCTACCAGAGAATTAGTAGGTTAAGTTTTATGGTAGATTTGGGGCAAAAAGGGTGAAAGTAATTTCACTCTTTTTTTTGTTTATATGAGTCGTATTTTCAATACAATTTGTACAAAAGCCTTATTTTATCGAGTTTTTAAGTAATTCAACAACTTTATTATATAGTAAAAGTAACTTGTTATACTTTAGTCCTACCAGAGAATTAGTATGTTAAGTTTTATGGTAGATTTGGGGCAAAAAGGGTGAAAGTAATTTCGCCTTTTTTTTTGTTTATAACTCAAAGTGTTAAAAAAATAACTTAAAAAACGCATTTCATCGAATTTTTTAGTATTTCATCAGTTTTTTTGCATTAATATAGAAGGTCGTCATACCTTAGCTGTACCAAAAAATTAGTAGGTTAAGTTTTATGGTAAATTTGGGTTAAAAAAGGTTGAAGAAATTCGCCTTTTTATTTTTTAATAAAATTGGGAAAATATAAAAAGCCGAAGAGTCGCCATACTCTTCGGCTTTTTTATTGAACTGTTTTTTAATTATTTTGCTGCAGCGAAACGTTTTGCAACTTCAGCCCAGTTAATTACATTATAAAATGCTTCCATATAATCAGGACGACGGTTTTGGTAATGTAAATAATAAGCATGTTCCCATACATCCATTCCTAAAATTGGTTGTCCTCCACAAGCAACACCTGGCATTAATGGGTTGTCTTGGTTTGGAGTAGAACAAACTTCTAATTTTCCGTCTTTCACGCATAACCAAGCCCATCCTGAACCAAAACGAGTAGCACCCGCTTTTGAAAATTCTGCTTTAAAAGCGTCAAATGAACCAAATGCAGCGTCAATAGCAGTTGCTAATTCACCTGTTGGTAAACCACCACCGTTTGGCGACATAATTTCCCAAAACATAGTGTGATTATAATGTCCACCACCATTGTTACGAACTGCCATATTGTTCATGTCTAAATTTTTCATCAAATCTTCAATAGATTTTCCTTCTAAATCTGTTCCAGCGATTGCTGCGTTTAAATTCGTAACGTAAGCATTATGGTGCTTAGAATGGTGAATTTCCATTGTTCTAGCATCAATATGTGGTTCTAATGCATCGTATGCATAAGGTAATTGTGGTAATTCAAAAGCCATAATATTTTATTTTTAGATTAATAATATTTTCACCAAATTTACAAATTAAACTTCGGAATCAAAAATAGATAGTTCTTATACCACTATCATTAAGATAAATATAACATTTGAACACAACAGCTTTTACCATATACGACGCTTCGGCTGGCTCAGGAAAAACTTACACGCTTACGAAAGAATATTTAAAAATTCTTTTCTTAGCAACTAATGATGATGCCTATCGAAAAATTCTTGCCATAACTTTTACCAACAAAGCGGTGGAAGAAATGAAAAGTCGAATTGTGTCCAGTTTGTACGAGTTTTCCATTGATACTACTTCTGATAAAGCGATGGAATTGTTAAAAGATGTTGCTTCGGAAACCAAATTGAGTATCGCTACTTTAAAAGACAAATCGAAAGCCATTATTAAGAATATCATTCACAATTATGCGGCATTTGATATTTCTACGATTGATAAATTCACACACAAAGTCATTAGAACATTTGCACAAGATTTGAATTTACCACCCAATTTTGAAGTGTCATTGGAAACCGATTCGCTTTTGCAAGAGGCTATCGATTTGGTGATTTCTAAAGCAGGCGATGATGTAAATCTAACCAAATTACTAATCGAATTTTCAAAAGAAAAAACCGACGACGATAAAAACTGGGACATTTCGGCCGAATTATTAAAGGTTGCCCAATTGATTACAAACGAAAACAATTCGGAAGAAATCAAAGAAATGTCCGACAAGAGTTTAGATGATTTCGGAATCGTAAAAAATAAATTACAGGAAGAAATCAAGCAATTAAAAGCCAAAACTAGCGAAGAGGGAAAAAAAATCAAGTATTTTATTGAATCAAATGGCGCGAGTTTAAATTCTTTTCCAAAGTATTTCAATGATCATTTGAATAACATAGAGTCAAATCAGTTGAAGGACTCTCAAAAAAAATATTTTTCTCCTGATGATATCAAAGTTTTAAAATCGGCTAAAGATGTTACAATTATTGAATCGATTATTAATGAAATCATTTCAAAACTAAAATCGATTTACGATAAGTTAGGAAAAGTGGCTATGTACGAAGCTTTTCTACAAAATTTGAATCCACTTTCGTTATTAAACACAATTTATCAAGAATTCAAACAAATTCAGGAAGAACAAAATTTAGTTTCTATTTCCGATTTCAATAAAATCATTCACAACGAAATTCAAAACCAACCAGCGCCTTTTATTTACGAGCGTTTGGGTGAAAAATACCGTCATTATTTTATCGATGAATTTCAGGATACTTCGGTGATGCAATGGCAAAATTTAATTCCGTTAATCGATAATGCACTTTCTGGTCAAGACGATTTTGGTCAGCAAGGAACTTTGATGTTGGTGGGTGATCCAAAACAAGCGATTTACCGATGGCGCGGAGGAAAAGCCGAACAATTTATTGATTTAGCGAAAGAAGATAAAAAACACAATCCGTTTTCCAATAAAGCCAAAGAAACACTTCGTTTAGGAACGAATTACCGCAGTTTTAGCGAAGTGATTCAGTTTAATAATGCGTTTTTCAAGCAATTATCGGATAAATTTGAAAATCCAGATTATAAAAATTTATACGAAAATCTTTCGCATCAAGAAATCAATTCCAAAAACGGAGGTTATGTAAATTTGTCGTTTATCGAAGTGCCAGAAGACGAAACCGAAGTTGAAGGCTTTGATTCGGATAACGATTCGATTACAATAAAAGATAAATTTTACTTGAATCAAACCTTAAAAACTATTGAAAAATGTCTTGCTAATGGATTTGAATACAAAGACATCGTTTTGCTCACTCGAACAAAAGCACCCGGAATTAAATTAGCGAATTTCTTAACCGAAAACAGTGTTCCGATTTTATCTTCGGAAACCCTATTGATTCAAAATGCGACCGAAGTGAAGTTGTTAATTGCGTTGCTTCGTTATTTAAAAAACCCAAAAGATGACGAATCGAAAGTCTATTTCTTGTATTTCATTGCGAAATATCTGCAATCGGAAGTAGCAATTCACGATTTTATTTTGACAGCAAAAGATAAAAATTCGGAAGAATTAGAAGCGTTTTTGAAAACTATTGGAATAGAAATTTCGTTCAAAAATTGCAAGAAAAAATCGTTGTATGAAGCGGTTGAAATTTTAATAGCGACTTTTTTAAATGATAAAGTGAATACTTCGTATTTGCAGTATTTCTTGGATTTAGTTTTAGAGAAAGATGTAAAAGTGCAATCGAGTATTGCGGATTTCTTGGAGTATTGGGACAAAATTGGTTATCAAAAAAGTATTCCATCGCCAGAAGGAACTAATGCAGTTCGCATCATGACGATTCATAAATCGAAAGGCTTGGAATTTCCGGTGGTGATTTTTCCATTTGCCGAAGAAGATTTTTCAAGAAAAATTAAAGACAAACTTTGGATTCCGCTAGAAGATTCGAATATTGATTTACCAAAAGCATTAATCAATAATAGAAAAGAGGTTGAAAGTTACGGAAACGAAGCAAAAACCATTTTTCAAACCAAAAACCAAGAAGAAATTTTAGATACGATTAATGTTTTGTATGTAGCATTAACTAGAGCTGAAGAGCAATTGTATGTGATTTCAAATAAATTATTGACCAAAAAAGGCGATTTGGTTACCAATAACCTATCGTATTATTTTATAGAGTTTTTACAGAATTCAGGCAAATATGAAGACGCAAAATTGGAATACGATTTTGGTAATCCAACCCGAATTTCAACGAACAAAGCACACAAAGGGAAAAACAATCAAATAGGTATTGTAACCCATAAATTAAATCCTAAAAACATCAAAATTGCACAACGCGAAGCTTTAATGTGGGGAACCATTCAACAAGATGCGATTAATTTTGGAAATATTTTGCATGAAATTATGGCGTTAATTCACACCAAAGAAGATGTGGATTTGGCAATTCAAAAAGCAACCGAATTGGGATTGATTACGTTTTCTCAGCAAAATGTCTTCAAAGAAACGATAGCTAAAATTGTACATCATGAAGAATTGATTCCATTTTTTGATGCAGATACAAAAGTATTTAACGAGCAAAACATCATAAAAAAAGCTACAAAAAATAGTAAGCCAGATAGAGTAGTAATTAAAGATAATATGGCGTATTTGTTAGATTATAAAACAGGCGAAAAACACCCTAAACACAAAGCGCAATTAGAAGAATATGAATTGGCTTTACAAGATATGAACTACACGGTTACAAAAAAAGCACTTATATATATAGGAGAAAGTATAGAAATAGTAACTTTGTGACCTTTGTAATAATAAACAACAAACTATTAATAATAAACACAACATGTACGGAAAAATTCAACAACACCTACAAAACGAGTTAAATACCATTCAAGAAAACGGATTATTTAAAAAAGAACGCATTATTACTTCGCCACAAGGAGCAGAAATTACGATTTCGACTGGTGAAACTGTTTTAAATTTTTGCGCCAATAATTATCTAGGACTTTCCTCGCATCCAGAAGTGGTTCAAGCAGCAAAAGACGCTTTAGATTCTCACGGATTCGGAATGTCGTCAGTACGTTTTATTTGTGGAACGCAAGATATTCACAAAGAATTAGAACAAAAAATAGCAAATTTCTACGGAACAGAAGATACTATTTTATACGCAGCAGCTTTTGATGCTAACGGAGGAGTTTTTGAACCTTTATTAGGAGAAGAAGATTGTATTATTTCTGATAGTTTAAATCATGCTTCTATTATTGATGGGGTTCGTTTGTGTAAAGCAGCGCGTTACCGTTATGAAAATAACAACATGGAAGACTTAGAGCAACAATTAATCAAAGCAACTGAAGCAGGTCATCGTTTTAAATTAATCGTAACTGACGGAGTTTTCTCAATGGACGGATTAGTAGCGCCATTAGATAAAATTTGCGACTTGGCAGATAAGTATGATGCTATGGTAATGGTAGATGAGTGTCACGCAGCAGGTTTTATCGGTGCTACAGGAAAAGGAACATTGGAAGCTAAAGGTGTAATGGGAAGAGTAGATATCATCACAGGAACATTAGGAAAAGCTTTAGGTGGAGCAATGGGAGGTTATACAACAGCCAAAAAAGAAGTAATTGAAATCTTACGCCAACGTTCTCGTCCTTATTTATTTTCAAATTCGTTAGCTCCATCTATTGTAGGAGCTTCATTAAAAGTTTTTGAACTATTAGAAAAAGACACGACTTTAAGAGATAAATTAGAATGGAATACGAATTATTTCAAAGCTGGATTAAGAAAATCGGGTATTGATTTCATTGACGGAGACTCTGCAATTGTCCCAGTTATGCTATATGACGCCAAATTATCACAAATAATGGCAGAAGAATTGTTAAAAAAAGGAATCTATGTTATAGGATTTTTCTTTCCAGTTGTTCCAAAGGATAAAGCACGTATTCGAGTACAGTTATCAGCTGCACATTCACAAGAACATTTAGATAAAGCTATAGAAGCTTTCACAGAAGTTGCTAAAAATTTAGGGATAATCAAGTAAAATCCGACAAATAAGTATTTTTTTTTAACAAAACTTTTTGTAGTTAAAAAAAAATATTACTTTTGCTACAATTATAACGCATTGTAATTAAATAAATCAAGTATGAAACATTTAAAAAAATTATTAGTTGCCGCTTTAATGTTTGCAGGTATGACATCTCAAGCACAAGATAGCAACAACCCGTGGGCAATCTCTTTTGGAGCTAACGGAGTAGACACAAAAGTGAGCGCTGTTGGAAACGATAGTCCAAAGTGGATTCAACTAGGAAACGCTAGAGAAAACTGGAATTTTATTCCTTCAGTATCTTACTTAAACCTTTCCAGATACGTTGGAGATGGTTTTTCTTTTGGTTTAACAGGGTCTGTTAACAAAATTGACAAAATGGTTTACAGAGTTCCAGGAACTGGTTCAACTGATTTAGTAGTAAATCCTGGTGATTTATCTTACTATGCAGCTGACGCAACAATCAAGTACAGCTTCATGGAAATGATCGGTACTAAGTGGTTTGACCCATCTCTTAATTTAGGTGGAGGTTACACTTTCTTCGGTGATGCATCTGCAGGAACAGTAAATGGTGGATTAGGATTAACTTTTTGGTTTTCTGAAAATGTTGGTTTACAATTACAATCTACTTACAAACATTCATTTGATGACAACAGAGTTGCAGATCTTGATGTACCAAGTCACTTCCAACATTTTGCTGGTTTAACTTTCAAATTTGGAGGTAAAGATACAGACAATGATGGTATTTATGACAAAGATGACGCATGTCCTGAAGAAGCTGGTTTACCAGAATTCAAAGGATGTCCAGATAACGATAAAGATGGTATCCAAAATAGTGAGGATGCTTGTCCAGATGAGGCAGGAACTAAAGAATTAAACGGTTGTCCTGATAACGATGCAGATGGAATCATTAATTCAGAAGATGCTTGTCCAGAAGATAAAGGAACAAAAATGATGAATGGTTGTCCTGATGCTGATGGTGATGGTGTTGCTGATAAAGATGACAAATGTCCTACTGTAGCTGGTGCTAAAGATAACGCTGGTTGTCCATGGCCTGATACTGACGGTGACGGTGTTGCTGATAAAGATGACAAATGTCCTACTGTAGCTGGTACTGTTGCTAACAACGGTTGTCCAGAAGTATCTGATGATACAATGAAAAAATTAAATGATTACGGTAAAACTATCTTGTTTAACTCTGGTAAAGCTTCTTTCCAAAAACAAACAATCCCAGTTTTACAAGCTATGACAGCTATCTTAAAAGAGTACCCAACAGCTAAATTCTCATTAGAAGGACATACTGATAGTACTGGAGCTGATGCTTTAAATCAAAAATTATCTGAAGAAAGAGCTGCTGCTGTTAAAAACTTCTTAGTTGAAAACGGTATCGATGCTTCTAGATTATCTTCTAAAGGTTTCGGTGAGTCTATGCCAGTAGATTCTAACAAAACTGCTAAAGGTAAAGCTAACAACAGAAGAGTAGAAGTGAAATTAGTTAAATAATTTCTTTCTAAAATATAATAAGAAACGTCCCGATATTTCGGGACGTTTTTTTATTTTTATAAAATGAAATCAACTACTTTTTTAGACAAGTTAAGCGCAACTATTTTATCACAGTCTGATATTCAATTATCAAATTGTTTGATTGTTTTACCTAATAAAAGAGCTAAAGTGTTTCTTTTAGAAAGTTTAAAAAATCAACTAGAAATCACTTCGTTTGCGCCAACTATCATTAGTATTGAAGATTTCATTCAAGAAATTTCAGGTCTCCGTACCATTGACCCAATTGAATTACTATTTGAATTCTACGAAGTCTATCTTTCTGTAACAGATAAATCCAAACAACAAACCTTTGAAGAATTTGCTACTTGGGCAAAAACCGCTATTCAAGATTTTAACGAAATTGATCGTTATTTGTTAGAACCAAATCACGTTTTTTCTTATCTAAAAGATATTGAAGCGTTAAAAAGATGGAATTTAGAACCATCAAATACCACCAAATTAATTGATGGTCATTTGGAGTTTTGGGCCAAACTACCGTTATATTACGAATCGTTTTATAAGCATCTGTTAGTAAAAGGAGTAGGTTATCAAGGTTTGTTATATAGAGAAGCGGTAAAAAACTTAGTTCCATTTACTACAACAATTACCAATCAAATCTATTTCGCTGGTTTCAATGCCTTAAATCAAGCAGAAGAACGAATATTTAAACATCTAGCAAACGAAAACAAAGCTAAAATCTATTGGGATATCGATGAGGTATTTCTTAATGATTCCTATCACGATGCTGGTTTGTTCATTCGAAAGTTTAAAAAAGAATGGAAGCCTTTCGTAAATCAAGATTTTGAATGGGTGGTGAATCATTTTAGTGAAGCTAAAAACATCGAAATTATTGGAACACCAAAAAGTATTGGTCAAGCCAAAATTGTAGGAACAATTATTGAAAAAATTCAATCTGAAAACCCAAATTTAGAGAATACTGCTGTGGTTTTAGGCGATGAATACCTTTTACTTCCAGTTTTATATGGCTTGCCTGAATCGGTGGATGCGTTGAATATTACAATGGGTTATCCGAGCAAAAATAATCCTGCGCAATTGTTGATTAGTAAGTTGTTCAAGTTGCACACTAACGCCAAACAACGCAACGAAAAAAGCTATACGTTTTACTACAAAGAAGTTTTAGATATTTTAAATCATCCTTTGGTGGAACCCTATTGCAAAGTGGAAGAAGTAGTAAAAGTGATTAATAACAACAATTTTACCTTCTTTTCGAATCAAAAACTATTCAGTTTATACGAAGAAAAATATCCTAATTCAGAAAATAAATTCTTTCAATTGCTCTTCACACGTTGGGATGATTCTATTTCCGATATTTTGGCAAATTTAAATTCGATTTTACTCACCATAAAATCCTATTTGAGCAATGATGATTCCGAAGAAAAAGTAACCAAGGCTTTTGTGTATTCCGTTTTTAAAACGATAAATAAATTAACTAATTATCACGAAACGTATAATCAAATCGAAAGTTTGTCATCACTTCAATCCATTTACAAGCAAATTATCGATTTAGCGGAAGTTTCTTTCGAAGGTGAGCCTTTGAGCGGTCTTCAAGTAATGGGTGTTTTAGAAAGCCGTGTGTTGGATTTTGAAAATGTGATTATCACTTCGGTAAACGAAGGTAAATTTCCTGCTGGAAAATCACAGAATTCATTCATTCCATATGATGTAAAGAAAGAATTAGGCTTGCCTACTTACAAAGAAAAAGATGCGATTTATTGCTATCACTTTTATCATTTGTTGTTGCGCGCGAAAAACATTTGGTTGCTTTACAATACCGATAACGAAGGAATTGATGCCGGCGAAAAAAGTCGTTTCATAACTCAATTAGAAATCGAAAAACAACCAAAACACAACATTACAAGCACTATTTACAACGCTGTTTTACCCGAGAAAGCATACGAACCTGTAACCATTCCAAAAACGGATAAAATTCTAACACGTTTGCACGAAATCGCAACCGAGAAAGGTTTTTCACCTTCATCTTTAACCAATTACATTCGAAATCCGTTACAGTTTTATATGCAACGTATTATACGAATCAACGAAGCCGATGAAGTGGAAGAAAACATTGCAGTAAATACGTTGGGAACTATTATTCACAATGCTTTGGAAGAGTTGTATACGCCTTATTTGAATCAGTATTTAGCTTTGCATCATATTGAAACGATGGAAATTAAAATTGACGAGGTGATTCTTAAACATTTTAAAGAAATTTACAAAGAAGGCGAAATCACAAAAGGAAAAAACCTGTTAGCTTTTGAAGTAGCGAAACGAAATGTCTTCAATTTTTTACAATTGGAAAAGAAAGATATTGAAGAAGGTCAAGCCATAAAAGTAGTATTGTTAGAAGCGAGTTTATCATGTGAAATTGAAGTGAAATCGTTACCATTTCCGATAAAAATTGCAGGTAAAGTCGACCGAATCGAAGAACGAAACGGAGCTATTCGAATCATCGATTACAAAACTGGAAAAGTACTCGGAAATAGTTTAAAAATCAACGATTTCACCGATTTGACTTCCGATATTAAAAATGAAAAAATTATTCAGTTGTTGTGTTATGCCTTGATGTTTGAAAATCACGAATTGAAACAAAACCGAGAAGTTTCAGCGGGAATTATTTCGTTTAAAAATATGAAAAATGGTTTTTTACCTTTCGGATTAGGAAAAGGAAAAGACCCCGAATTAGCTATTTCTAATGAAATTTTAGAAGATTTTAAAGCAGAATTAGAAAAGTTGATTGTAGAAATTTTTAATGCTGAAATGCCATTTAAGGAAAAAATATAAATATTGTTTGCCACGGATTAATGGATTTTCACAGATTTAAAATCCTTATAAAATGTGAAATCAATTTGCTTTGTGTTCTTAGTGCCTTCTTAGTGCCCTTAGTGGTTAAACCCTTTTCAAAAAACCACTCAAAACCGTCAACAATTCGGCTTGATTTTCAAAATGACTCATGTGGCCGTCTTCAAAAGTGGTGAGTTGCACTTGTGTACCTTCGATTTGTTCTAAATTCTCATCGTAATTTAAAACCGGGTCTTTTTTGCCTAAAATAAGTTGAATGGGAAATGGCGCTAAATGTAAAATGACTTCACGGTCTTTTCTAATTTTCATGCCTTCTAACGCTGCAACAATGCCTTGAAGCGGCGTTTTTAATGCTTCTAATTTCACTTCTTCAATAATGTCTGCTAAATGTTCACGATTGTTTTCGCTGAACAAGTTCGCAATACTCATTCGGATAAAAGCTGAATAATTTTGTTTCACGGCCACAATAGCTCTATCACGATTTGCTTTTCGTTCGTCACTATCGGCTCTTGAAGTGGAGTTTTGTAACACAATTCCTTTGACGTTATCGGGATACAATTCGGCGAAAGCCAACGCCACATAACCGCCCATCGAATGTCCAATCAAAACCGCTTTTCTGATTTTTAATTCGTGCAATACATGATGTACCATATCGGCTTGGTCTTCCATCGTGTGCACATAACCCAAACATTCGGTAGCGCCATGGCCTAATAAATCGATAGTAATCACGCGGTGTTTTTTTGCCAATTCAGGAATAAAAGCTTTCCACATCGATTGATTTTCCAAAAAACCATGCAATAAAACCACAGCCTTTCCTTTTCCTTGGTCGGTGTAACTGATTTTGGTGTTTTTGAAGTTCGTGGTTTTCATGTGGGCAAAAATATGTTTTTAGCTACGATTTCTCGAATTAATTTTAAGCTTTATTAAAAAAAATAGGAACACAGATATAAGAAATTATATAAATTTTTAAAATTTATCCAATCTGTGTTCCAAAAAAAACGGCTCACTTTCGTAAACCGTCTATATTCTAATCTCTATGTTCTCAATTAAGCATTCATTATCGATTCAATTTCCTCAATTTCAATTGGAATATTACGCATTAAATTAAATGCAGCTCCTGTTGATTGAATTACCATATCGTCTTCTAAACGAATTCCAAAACCTTCTTCTGGGATATAAATTCCAGGTTCAACTGTGAACACCATATTGGATTGCATTGGTTCGTGTAATAATCCGTAATCGTGTGTGTCTAATCCCATGTGGTGCGAAGTGCCGTGCATAAAATATTTTTTATACGCTGGCCAATCTGGATTTTCGTTTTGAACATCGACTTTATCGATTAATCCTAAACCTAACAATTCTGAAGTCATGATTTTACCCACTTCTACATGATATTGTTTCCAAAAAGTTCCTGGAACTAACATTTTTGTAGCTTCGTTTTTCACATTTAAGACTGCTTGATAAACTGCTTTTTGTCTATCTGTAAAACGACCCGAAACTGGAACCATTCTGGTCATATCACTTGAATAATTCGCATATTCTGCCCCAACGTCTAATAAAATTAAATCACCAGCTTTACATTGTTGGTTGTTTTCAATGTAGTGCAACACATTTGCGTTGTTTCCAGAAGCAATAATTGGCGTGTAAGCAAAACCTTTCGAACGATTTCTTAAGAATTCATGTGCGAATTCGGCTTCAATTTCATATTCCATTACGTTTGGCTTTACGAATTGCAACACTCTTCTAAAGCCTTTTTCTGTAATATCACATGCTTTTTGGATTAAATCCAATTCTTCGCTTTCCTTAACCGAACGCAATCTTTGTAAAATAGGATTCGATTTTTCAACTTTATGTGCTGGATAATTTTCCTTCCACCATTTCACAAAACGCGCTTCACGAGTTTCTGTTTCAATAACAGCTCTATAATGTTCGTTGGTGTTGATGTAAATGGTTTCAGAATACGCCATAACTTCTTTCAACGTTTTGTGGAAATCTTGTAACCAAATCACCGTTTTAATTCCTGAAACTTCAAAAGCTCGTTCTTTAGTCAGTTTTTCACCTTCCCAAATTGCAATATGCTCGTTGGTTTCTTTTAAGAATAAAATTTCTCTCAAATGTTCGTAGGGAGCATCAGGAAAAAGCAATAAAACACTTTCTTCTTGATCCACACCAGATAAATATAAAATATCTCTATGTTGTGCAAAAGGCAATGTACTATCAGCACTTACAGGATATATGTCGTTAGAATTAAAAACTGCAACGCTATTTGGTTTCATTTGAGCCGTAAATTTAGCTCTGTTTTTAACGAACAAATCGCGGTCAATTTGATGGTATTTCATGTTTTAGTATTTTGGACTCCAAAAATAAAAATATAATAAGTAAATCTTGTTAAAATGTGTATAAATTTTTGTAGAAATGCAATATTATGGTTATTTTTCAACAAAATTTTCTATAATGAAGCAACTAATCCTTTTGTTTTTATTGATTGTGCAATCAGCAATCGCTCAAAATTCAATTTTTAATCAAGTTGAAGCTAAGAATATCGGACCAACGATTATGAGTGGTCGTGTGGTAGATTTGGCAGTCAATCCAAAAAATCCAACCGAATTTTATGTAGCGTATGCTTCTGGCGGACTTTGGTATACGAACAATAACGGAACTTCTTTCACACCAGTTATGGATGCTGCTGAAACGGTAAATTGTGGTTCAGTTACGGTAGATTGGAAATCCGAAACTATTTGGGTAGGAACAGGTGAAGTGAATGCTTCTCGCTCCTCTTATGCTGGAGTTGGTGTTTTAAAATCTTCAGATAAAGGTAAAACTTGGGAAAATTTAGGATTGAACGATTCGCATCATATTAGCCGAATTTGGGTCAACCCAAGTAACTTGAATGAAATTGTAGTTGCGGCTGTTGGTCATTTATATACAACTAATAAAGAACGCGGCATTTATAAATCAACTGATGGTGGGAAATCTTGGAAGCAAACTTTGTTCGTTGCGGAAGATGCTGGAATTATTGATTTAGTGGTTTCGAAAAGTAATCCAAAAATTATGTTTGCAGCGTCTTGGCAAAAAGATAGAAAAGCGTGGCATTTTGATGGTGATGGCGAAAAATCAGGTATTTATAAAAGTGAAGATGGCGGAACTTCTTGGAATTTAGTTACCACAAAAGAAAGTGGATTTCCTGCGAATGAAGGTGTGGGAAGAATTGGTTTAGCATTATTCAGTGAAAAGGTAATTTATGCCGTTGTTGATAATCAGAACAAACGACCAAAAACTGCTTCAAAAAATAAATTAACTACCATGTTGTCAACTCCAGGAGCTGATTTCATGGAAATTTCTAACAAAGAATTGAATCGTGCTTTGAAAGAAAGTGGTTTTAGAGATAAATACCGTGCGGAAAACATTAAAAATTGGGTTGCCAATAACAATATGGAACCAAACGAAGTTTTAGCAATTCTTTCTGATGCGAATAAAGCATTGTTTGAAACGGAAGTAATTGGTTGCGAAGTTTACAAGTCGGAAGATGGCGGGAAATCTTGGAAAAGAACGAATCAGAATTTTATTGATGATATGTTTTATACCTACGGATATTATTTTGCAAACATTTCGGTAGATGAGAACAATCAAAATCGTGTTTATATGGGTGGTGTTCCGTTATTGTTTTCCGAAGATGGTGGAAAAACGTTTGCTGCAATTTCAAAAGAAAATGTACATGCCGATCATCACGTAACTTGGATCAATCCCGAAAATCCTAATCATATTATTAATGGAAATGATGGCGGGGTAAATATTTCGTACGACAACGGAGCACATTGGATTAAATGCAACAACGAAGCGGTAAGTCAGTTATATGCGGTGAATGTCGATTACCAGGAAAATTATAATGTATATGGTGGGATGCAAGACAACGGTGTTTGGTTTGGGCCTAATAATTACTCGCACAATGTTGCTTGGCATCAAGAAGGGAAATATCCGTATCAAGAATTAATGGGTGGTGACGGGATGCAAATTCAAATTGATAGTCGCAATCCTAATGTAGTTTTTACAGGTTATCAATTTGGGAATTATTACAAAATCAATCAAAAAGAAGGTAAGTTTGATTTTATATCTCCAGCCGCTCCAAAAGGTGAAAAACCATATCGTTTCAATTGGCAAACCCCAATTTTGTTGTCGTCGCACAATCAAGATATTTTGTACATGGGATCGGAATTTTTACATCGTTCAATGAATCAAGGGGAAACTTGGGAAAAGATTTCAGGCGATTTAACCAATGGTGCTAAAGAAGGAAATGTCGCTTTTGGAACGATAACTACCATTTCGGAAAGTAAATTCCAATTTGGATTGCTTTACACTGGTTCCGATGATGGGAAAATTCATGTTTCGAAAGATGGCGGTGTTTCTTGGCAATTGATTTCTGGTAATATGCCTCAAAATTTATGGGTTTCAAGAGTTGTAGCTTCGTCTCATAAAAAAGAAAGAGTTTACGTGACTTTGAATGGTTATCGAAACGATAATTTTGAAAGTTATGCATATGTTTCGGAGGATTTTGGTGCGACGTGGACATCAATTTCAAACGAATTAACACAAGCGGTAAACGTAATTGTTGAAGATTCAGCAAATGAAAACATTTTATACGTTGGAACGGATAATGGTTTATTCATTTCGTTTGACAAAGGAACAACTTGGCAAGATTTCTCTAACGGAATGCCAAATGTGGCGGTTCATGATGCGGTAATTCAAACCAAAGCGAAAGAATTAATCGTGGGAACACACGGTCGTTCTATTTATAAAAAGGATATTTCTAAAGTACAAGAATTAACTAAGGAAGTTTTGGTAAAAAATCTTCACGTATTTAAAGTGAATGATAGAACAAAATCAGATCGTTGGGGAAGTCAAAATTATGCTTGGGGAAAAACCAGTGAGCCTTCGCAAGCGATTTGGTTCTATTCAAATGCTGATGAAATGGTGAATGTATCGATTACAAATGAAGCAGGAATGGTTATTCATATTCAAAAAGTTGAAGCTAAAAAAGGATTGAATTCGTTTAATTTTGATTATTCGCTTTCTAAAGAAGTGGCTGAAAAGTGGAATAAAAAAGATAAAAACATCAAAATTAAAGAAACTGAAAATAAGAAGTTTTATTTGCCTGTTGGGAAATATAAAATAACCGTTTCAAAAGATAAAGTAACAGAAATCAAATCATTTGAAGTTACAGCTCCAAAAAAATAAACAAATGAAAAAAATAGTATTGAGTGTTTTTCTTTGCGCAACAATTATAACTTTTGCACAAGACAAAAAAGCGTATCAAATTTTTGATAAAAACGGTAAAAAGACGTCGTATGAGAAACTCTTAAAAGCTGGAGAAAAAGCCGATGTGGTTTTGTTTGGAGAATATCATGACAATTCCGTTGTGCATTGGTTGCAACTAGAATTTACTAAAGATTTAGCAGAAAAGAAAGCATTAGTTTTAGGAGCCGAAATGCTAGAAGCTGATAATCAAACGCAAGTGAATCAATATTTGAATGGCGAAATCAATCAAAAAAAATTGGATTCAACTGCTCGCCTTTGGAAAAATTATAAGACCGATTATAAACCTTTAGTTGATTTTGCAAAGGAAAAGAAATTCAGTTTTATTGCTACAAACGTACCTCGAAGATATGCTTCGTTAGTGTTTAAAAAAGATTTAGTGGCTTTGGATTCGCTTTCTGTTCAAGAAAAATCATGGATAGCGCCTTTACCAATTGAATTTGATATTAATTTACCAGGTTATAAAAGCATGATGGGAATGCAAGGCGGTCATGCGGGTGAGAAAATGCCAAAAGCACAAGCTATAAAAGACGCTACAATGGCTTATTTTATTCATAAGAACCGAACCGAAAACAGCATTTTTGTACACTATAACGGAACGTATCATTCTGATAATTATGAAGGAATTAATTGGTATTTGAAAAAATTTGACTCTGGCATAAAAATTGTAACAATTGCAACTGTAGAACAAAAAGATTTGTTAAAATTAGAAACAGAACATTACAATAAAGCCGACTTTATTCTCGTTATAGATGAGGATGTTACAAAAACGTACTAAAAGCGTCTTTAATAAAAAGAATCAATATGAAAAAATTAGTAATTTTAATCGCTGTAATTTTTACTGGATTTACTTTTTTCTCTTGTGAGGATTCAGATGATAAAGTTGAAGAGCCTTATTTAATTGTGAAATTTCAGTTTGACCCTAATCAAGTTCGTTTGAATAATTTGGGACAACCTTCAGTTGTGGCTCCTGGGAATGCGGCACAATCCCCCAATTTTAATGCAATATCAGCACATTATTTTGAATTAGCGCCTACTGCTTTTACCCAATTAGGAGACGGAACAATTTTATATCATGCGCCAGAAACTACAGAAGGTGGTGCGGTTGCAATTAATTTCAATCAAGCAATTATTGTGGGAGAAGGCGAGGCTTTCTTGAAAATACCATTAAGTGAAGTAGCACAAGGAAATTATGAATATGTTCGTGTTTCGTTGGCTTATCAAGATTATAATATTTCAATCAGAAATAATGGCACCGATTACGATGGAAGGTTGACAAGTTTTGTGGGATATAACACTTTTATTAATACACATACAATTGGAAGTAATTCATTTCCTGTAAACGGTAATCGTTTGCAAGGATATTGGGCTTTTGCATTGAATGATTTTCCGTATGCAACATCAGGCCAAGCGCCAGCTGGAGCAACTACAGTTCCAAATCCAATTGCATCTACTTCTCCAATTCCTGCAGGTTCTTGTGTAGTAACTGGAAAATTTAACGAAAATCTTATTATTAATGGCAATGAAACTAGAGATGTTGTAATCACTTTATCACTTTCTATTAATAAAAGTTTTGAATGGAGTGAAGTGACAGCTGATGGAAAATACGAGCCATCAATTGGTGAAAATGTCGTTGATATGGGTTTACGAGGATTAATTCCAACCTATACTAAATAATTATTTCGCTAAAATACTATACATACTTCTTTTTTATTCGTGTAATCTGTTGATATTCAACAGAAGTTAAATTATTTTAAATTCATTATAAATTAGCTACAAAAGGTTGTGGTTAATTTCAAATAGCTGTATTTTTGTTTTGATTTTTATAAAACTAGTACAATCAAATAAAATTATGGCAAAATCAGCACTATTAAAGTCATCAATAGTAAAAAAATACTGGATGGCTCTTACAGGTTTATTTTTATGCTTGTTTTTGGCGGGGCACTTGGCAGGAAATCTTCAATTGATTTTTGGAACAAGTAAGCAATTCAATGAGTATGCATTATTCATGACCACCAATCCGGCAGTTAAGTTACTTTCTTATCTTACTTACATTTCTATTTTATTCCATGCAATTGATGGAATTATGTTAACTATCCAAAACAAAAAAGCAAGACCAATTGGTTATGCTAAAACAGACGGTTCTTCTAGTAGTCTAGCTTCTAGAAACATGGCGGTTTTAGGAACTGTAATTTTGGTGTTCATTGCTACACACATGGTAAACTTTTGGGCAAAAATGCATTTTGATAAAAATATGCCGTTAGTTACCAAAGAGATGGATAATGGAATGGGTCAAAAGCAAGTGCAATTAGTGGGAACAAAAGATTCTCAAATGCCATTTATGCAATTAGATCAAAACGGAAAATTATCTAAAGAATTTTTCGAAACTATTAAAGCACAAACACAAGGGCAGTACGATTTAGAAGTGCAAGACATTACTAAAATTGTTAACAAAAAAACAGGTGAAGTGATTTTTGAAGGCTACAAAGATTTGTATAAACTTACGGTAGATTTCTTTAAAGATGCTAAATACGGTTTGTTTTTTACTATTGGTTATGTGTTAGCTATGTTAGCTTTAGCTTTTCATTTATGGCATGGATTCCAAAGTGCTTTCCAATCTTTAGGAGTAAACAATAAATTTACGCCTACAATCAAGTTTTTCGGAAGAGCATTTGCAATTGTAGTACCACTATTGTTTGCAATTATTCCAGTTATCTTACACTTTAAAAAATAATCAACATCAGTATATATTATGAAGTTAGATTCTAAAATACCAGCAGGTCCAATAAAAGACAAATGGACCGATCATAAAAATCACTTGAAATTAGTTGCTCCAAATAATAGACCAAAAATTGATATTATTGTGGTTGGAACTGGTTTAGCAGGTGCTTCAGCAGCCGCTTCTCTTGGAGAAATGGGATATAATGTAAAAGCATTCTGTTTTCAAGATTCTCCACGTCGTGCGCACTCTATTGCGGCTCAAGGAGGTATCAATGCAGCAAAAAATTATCAAAATGACGGTGATAGTGTTTACCGTCTGTTCTATGATACAATTAAAGGTGGTGACTACCGTGCGCGTGAAGCAAACGTTCACCGTTTAGCTGAAGTTTCTGGAAATATTATCGACCAATGTGTGGCACAAGGAGTTCCTTTTGCTCGCGAATATGGTGGAATGTTAGATAATCGTTCGTTTGGTGGAACGCAAGTACAACGTACTTTCTACGCTGCTGGACAAACAGGACAACAATTATTATTAGGAGCGTATTCTGCTTTATCTAGACAAATCGGGTTAGGTCGTGTAAAAATGTACAACCGTCACGAAATGTTAGATATTGTTAAAGTAGATGGAAAAGCTCGTGGAATTATCGCAAGAGATTTAATAACAGGCGCTATCGAAAGACATTCAGCGCATGCTGTTGTTATTGCTTCTGGAGGTTACGGAAACG
>JBILST010000148.1:0-5751 GCA_044371865.1 Flavobacterium sp. | reverse complement strand
TTTGTCGGATGATTTCGTAATAAATATCTTCTGTGATGTCTAATCTGCGAGCCTTTTCAATTTGAAGCAATTCACCTTCACTCATTTCACGCACTGCGACTGAAATGATTTTTAGTAAATCGAAATCATTATTATCAATGGAAAGTAACAAACCTTTTGACAATAAAAAGTCGCCCACTAAAACCGCAATTTTATTCTTCCAAAGTGCGTTTAAAGAGAAAAATCCGCGACGTTTGTTACTATCGTCAACTACATCATCATGTACTAAAGTTGCAGTATGAATTAATTCAATAACCGAAGCGCCACGATACGTTCTCTCGTTAATTGAACCTCCCGAAACCATTTTAGCGGTTAAGAAAACAAACATTGGTCGCATTTGTTTTCCTTTTCGGTTAACGATGTAATGGGTAATTCTGTTTAATAAAGCTACTTTAGAAGACATGGAATCGCGAAACTTCTCTTCAAAGAGTTCCATTTCATTTGCGATGGGCAGCTTTATTTGTTCGGTTATTTTCATTTAGATTTCAAAAATACAAAAACAAACTCGTTAGTCAAAAGTTTAGCAAAGATTATAAAAAAAGAGACTCCGAACTTTATCGAAATCTCTATGATTATATTTTATAATTAAGACTCATTAATTTTTAATAGAATCAACAAATTGCTGTTCGCTTTCTTTTAAAGGAAAAATATTGTTCATTTTCCAAAATTTCTCTGTGTAATTAGTGCCAGCTTCAAAAATAGTTTTTCCATCAAAACCTTTTTCTGGTATTTCTACGTCATTTTTGCTATCAAGAACCAACAAATCAAAAGTACCACTAACATTGTCGTGTACTTTTTTACCCATTTGAATATAAATATTAAAACTACTTTTATAGTAAACCAATTCATATTGGTTATTTACAAACTTAAACTTACACCAAACTGATTGATCATTAAGTTTTAATTTAGCAATTAATATATTTTTAAGTTTTGAATTTTTCTTATGAGATTCTGCTATTTCAACTTTAAATTCAATTATTTTATTGGATTTATTATCTACGATAACATAACCTTCGTATAATAACTCATCGCTATCTGCATTCGGAATTATTTTAATGAATTCATATTCAAACCCTGATGCATCTCTTCTTAAATATCGATCAAAAGTATATTCTTTACTCTTGATTAGATTTTCAATTCCATCAAAATTATAAGCGTATTTTACATAATCTCTTACATTGTAGGCTGAATCCATTGAATTCAAAACAGAACTCGTTGAATCTTGCAAATTGGACTTTATAGCTCTACTTTGATTAATTTGTAAAACCGATTTACCATTTCCTTTTTTAATGAAATAATCCATTTTGGCATCGGAATACTTGGTGTACTGGTTATTAATTTTTACAATTTCTCTACCGTAAGTACTCAACTTAGTATTTTTTACGGCACGAACTTTAGCATCTTTTATTAATGATTTTAAAAAATCTCTACCTGAAACATTTGAGATTATTAATTCATCTAAAACATACACTTTTGGACTTAGATAAATTTCAACTTCCTTGGTTTCAAATACAACTTTCTTGGTTTCGTAATTGATATGGCTAATCTCAACTTCTTTGATGTGTTGCAATGAAAACTCACCATCTTCGTTTGTCATCGTACCGGTCAAATTACCCAAATTATCTTTATAAATAATATTTACAAAAGGAACTGTTTCTTTTGTTTCTGCATCTTTAACAATCCCTTTTGTGATATTATCTTGTGAAAAACTAAAAGTAAAAAAAAGTAAAAAAAATAACGTGTGCTTTATCATAATGTTAGTTGTAAGTTGTTGAAAATGAAATTTATTTCTTCAGTCAAAAAAATAAAACCTTTCATCTGCACGAAGATACTAATTCTTACAAAAAAATCCGCATTTCCTACGTCTTTTTAAGGTGTAAAAATTAAAATAATTAAATTTTATGATTTATTCGCCAATTGCCCACAAGCCGCATCAATATCTTTTCCACGACTTCTTCGCACTTTTGCTACTATATTACTTTTTGCTAAAGCAGTAATGTAAGCATTTGTAGCTTCTTCTGAGGCTTGTTGAAAGATACCATCATCAATAGGATTGTATTCGATAAGATTGACTTTACATGGTACGTATTTACAGAATTTTACCAAAGCATCAATCGATTTTTTGTCATCGTTGATTCCTTTCCAAACTACATATTCGTATGTTACTTTGCTTTTGGTTTTTCTGTACCAATATTCTAAACTTTCACGCAAATCGGTTAACGGAAAATTTTTGGTAAATGGCATGATTTCATTTCGAATTTCCTCCACAGCTGAATGCAAAGAAAC
The DNA here is from genome assembly GCA_044371865.1 of Flavobacterium sp. Classification (GTDB taxonomy): domain Bacteria; phylum Bacteroidota; class Bacteroidia; order Flavobacteriales; family Flavobacteriaceae; genus Flavobacterium. Next base: position 3,426 of record JBILST010000148.1, on the reverse strand, counting down.
TGCTAATTTGAATTTCACCTCATCATCTGCCATTTTTTTAATCATTTTCGGAATTCCAGAAGTAGAAACTGTGATTCTTTTTGGTGACATACCTAAACCTTCATTTGAAGTAATCATATCAATCGCTTTCATCACGTTTGGATAATTCATTAAAGGCTCACCCATTCCCATGAAAACGATATTCGATAGAGGTCGGTCGTAATACAAACGACTTTCATTATCAATTGCAGCTACTTGGTCGTAGATTTCTCCTGGTTCCAAATTACGCATGCGTTTTAATCGAGCGGTTGCACAAAAGTTGCAATCTAAACTACAACCTACTTGAGAAGACACACAAGCGGTTGTTCGAGTTTCTGTAGGAATCAAAACCGATTCAACAATTAAATCGTCATGCAAACGAACGGCATTTTTAACGGTTCCGTCTTCGCTACGTTGTAATGTATCTACTTTAATGTGGTTGATTACAAAATTAGCTTCTAACATTGCGCGTGTTTCTTTAGACACATTCGTCATATCTTCAAAAGTATGCGCGCGTTTTTGCCACAACCATTCGTAAACTTGGTTGCCACGAAATGCTTTGTCTCCGTTAGCAACAAAAAAGTTGCGCAATTGTTCTTTTGTAAGTGCTCGTATGTCTTTTTTCTCGATTTGCATGGTGCAAAAGTAATGAATTTAGAAATTAGAATTCAGAAATTAGAAATTTGGATGAATTCTTTTTGTATTTTTGTTAAAAAGAATTTTATGGGAATTCCTGAATTAAAAGAAATCATCAAATTAAAACTCGAAAATGCAGACGAACGTGTTCTTCGCATTGTAGATTCGATTTTAAATGAGTATTCAAAAGAAACTGTTGCTTTTGATTCGAAAGGATATGCTTTAAATTTGGAGGAATATCAGTTAAAAGTTGAAGAAGGTTTTGAAGACATTAAAAACCAAAAAACTTTTACAAACGAAGAAATGGCTTTAAAAATTGAGCAATTAAAAAGAAATAAATAATGTTTTCTGTTATTTGGACTTCAAAATCATTTGAAGATATTTCAAACATTCATAATTATCTTTCTAATAAAATTTCGATTGAAACTGCTAACAAAATAATCGATGAAATTTATCAAGCACCGAATTCAATTACTTTTGTTGAACAATTTCAAATAGATGAATACCGAAAAGATTGTAAAAGAATTATTGTTAGAAATTATAAAATCCTTTACCATATCAAAGATTCTGAAATATTCATAATTAGAGTTTTTAACACATTACAAGATCCAACAAAAAGTTTATAAAATGCATTTCATATCAGAAGATTTAGAAGATTACGTAGCGAATCATTCACAAGTAGAACCTGAATTATTAGCAAAATTAAACAAAGAAACCTACCAAAAAATCATGCAACCTCGCATGTTGAGTGGTCATTTTCAAGGTAGAGTCTTGAGTATGCTTTCAAAAATCATTCGTCCAAAACACATTTTGGAAATTGGAACGTATACTGGTTATGCTGCTTTGTGCTTAGCAGAAGGATTAGCTGAAAACGGAACTTTAGATACGATTGATATTGAAGAAGAATTGGTTGATTTTCAGCGAAAATATTTTGACGCTTCGCCATGGAAAGACCAAATTTTTCAACACTTAGGTGATGCGGTTGATATCATCCCTACTTTGAATAAAAAATTTGATTTGGTTTTCATTGATGCCGATAAAGAAAACTATGTGAATTACTTTCACTTAATTGTTCCAATGATGAATAAAGGAGGAATTATCTTATCGGACAATGTATTGTGGAGTGGAAAAGTTTTGGAAGAGGTTAAACCAAACGACAAAAGCACTCCCGTTTTATTAGAATACAATCAATTGTTGAACTCTGACCCAAGAGTTGAAACGGTTTTATTGCCGATTCGTGATGGTTTAACGGTTAGTAGAGTTTTGTAATGAAATTGTATTTTTTTCCAAAAAACAAGTACAATTTATAAAACACAAAACCAAAAGTAGCTCCAAATAAATACCCTGTAAGAATATCTCCTGGATAGTGCAATCCTAAGTAAATTCTGCTGTAAGCAAAAATTAGCGGGAATAAAAACAACAGATAAGTGTGTTTGTAATAGTTACGAAGGATTAATACAATAAACGTTGTAGAAGCAAATGAATTGGATGCATGTCCAGAGAAAAAACTAAATGATTTTCTAGTAATTACTTTTCTCATAATCCCATCAAATTCTGGATTATTACAAGGTCTTAATCTTTCAAAAGAGTATTTGAAAAGATTGGTCATTTGGTCAGTAAAGGTTATCAATGCCGCTAAAAAAAGAACAATAATTCCTAAACCTTTCCAACCTACTTTTTTTTGAAGGAGATAAAAAACTGTAATAAAAAGAGGTGACCAATAAATTTGTTTGGTAATAATTTTCCAAAAACCATCAAAAGGTTCGGAACCTAATCCGTTTAAAAAAAGAAATAACTCTTTATCTAGGTTAATTAACTGCTCCAAATTACAATTGTCTTTTTACAGGTCCGGTGATTGTTTCAATATCTTCTTTTACTTTTTCGATTGGATTTTGAATATTTAAATCGATATTTTCAAGTGGATTTACCATTTTAGTTATCCCTTCTTTTGCTTTAGTTATTTCATCTGAAATACCACCTGTTAGCGAATTCATATCCAATCCGGTATCTTGCGCTCCTTTTTGAATTTCGCTTTTAATCTCGTTAGTTGCGTTTTTTAACTGCGCCATACCTTTTCCTAAAGCACGCGCTATATCTGGAATCTTATCAGACCCAAACAACATCAAAACAACTAAAATGATGAAAAAAAATTCACCTCCACCTATTCCAAACATAGTGTATTTTTGAAAATTAACTTCGCAAAGTTACAAAGTTTTGCTCCGATTTATCTTAAAGTATTCAAAAAAAAGACTATCCGAAGATAGTCTTAATTATTATTTTTTTTCTAATGTATCAAATTTTGATACTGTTTCTGCTTTAGGCCAATAATTATTTTCAACATCAATATCAGCTGTTTCTAATTTTGGATCTACTTGAATTTTTACTACTTTTTTCTCTGTTGCAAAAACGCGTTTGGCAGTATCATTGTTTCTTCTCCAAATTTGCGCTGGGAATTTCTGCGTTTCACTAGTTCCGTCTTCAAACTGAAGTTCCACGATGATTGGCATGATTAATCCTCCTGGTTTTTCAAACTCTACTTCATAGAAATATTTAGGAGATTTTAGTGCATTCTTTTCTTCTGCTGTATAATTTTTATTTACATAGTCTGAAAGCGCTTGCACACTATTTACATCCATTGCTTTTTTCAATTCTGGTTTAAAATCTGGCGCATCTTCAGCAACTAAGTACAACATTGGTTCTCCATCGCTAATTTTTCTTCCTCTTCTATTAAACATAGCCTGAGTTTCTTTTGAAGCTTCCGTAGAAACATAA
>JBILST010000147.1:0-5762 GCA_044371865.1 Flavobacterium sp. | reverse complement strand
GAGAAATTCCTTGAATGTATTGCATGTCTAAAAATACAAAATATGTGTTTTTCTTACAAGTATTTTGCTATATTTGTTGACGGGATTGTGGGGTTTTTTCACAGTCTGACGTTAGTGGCAATTTTAGGTTGAACCGACCAATATAAATCTACGATAACGAGAAAAAAATGAAAAACGAAACAAAAATGAATCAACACCTTTTTAAAAATGTAAAAATATTGACCATATCATTAAGTGTTCTAATGTTTTTAGCTTCGTTAACTCAAAATGCTTACTATTTAGGAGAACATGAAGAATCAGTAGGCTCATTTGGTCTTATTGCGTTTTTATTAGGATGGATGGGTGTTTTTGGAGCTGGTATATCATGGCTTGCTAATCCATTTTTGATTATTTCTTGGGGAATATTAACATTTGGAAATTTGAAAAAATCACTAATTTTAAGTGTTTTAGCATTATTATTTTCACTTTCTTTTATGTTATTTAATGATATCATAGCAAATGAAGGTGGTGGTCATAAGGTAATTACTTCTTATGATATTGGATATTACTTGTGGGTATCAAGTTGTGGAATAAATCTTCTTGGTAATCTTATTTTATATAAAAATTATAAAAACAGCCACTAAAAACGCTTCCTTCAATGTCTACTTCCGGATAACCTCAAAAAAATCAGTTATTAAAACCTACCTTTTCTTCAAATACCCAATCACCGTTTCGTTAAAAATTACGGGTTGTTCTACATTCACTACATGACCACAATTTTGAATAATGAAAAGTTCGGCCGTTTTTACATGATTGGCAACTACTTGCTTTACTGTGGGAAGAAACATATAATCTTCTTGTCCCATAACATATAATGTGGGAATGTTCAATTCTTTTTGGCGAAACCAACGCAAAACAGGATTGATTTCAGCAGTGAGTTTGAACCATTTAATAAACTCTTTTTGGTATAATTTCTTGGCTTCGTTAATAAACAGTAAGCGCGATTGCTTGTGGTTCTTTTTTGGCATAATCACAAAGGCAAAAAACTTGTACAAAACCAAATAAGGCAAAACGTATTTAAACATATTACCCAAGCGCATTAATACTTGAGAACGGAAGTTCATTTTTAAAATGGCACCGCCTAAAATCATGCTTTTCACTCGATTGGGATGCATTTCTGCCAATTGACGAATAACAATGGAACCCAATGAAATTCCCACAAAATGTGATGATTCTATTTTTAAGTGATTGATTACCTCAACAATATCTTCAGCAATGGCTTTAAACGTATATTGCTGCTTAAATGCCGATTTCAATTGTTCTTTTGAATCGCCATGACCTCGCAAATCCAAAAGCAAAACATTAAAATGCTTCTGAAAATCACGAATTTGCTTAAACCATACAGACGAACTTCCTCCTGCTCCATGAACAAAAGTAACCCATTCTGAACTCGATTCATTTTTATAAATTGTATAGGAAATCAAATCTTTATTTTTTTTCAAATGTAAGCTTTTAAAGAGACTTATGAGTTGAACAAATTTTAAATTTTATTATGGAGCACTTTGAAATAAGCAAAAGCTTTTAACAAACGGCTTCCGTACCACGAAAACATCTCGCCATCCACAAAAACGGTTTTAGCATGATGCGTAAAACGTCCAATTTCAAAAGCATGTTCATCCTTAAACGGAAAAGGTTCGGAAGACAAAAACACATAATCAGGATCACCTTCTAAACGGATTTTCTTCAACTCAATTTCTGGATAACGCCCTTCTTTTCCTTCGTAAATGTTTTCGAAACGATTCAATTGCAACAATTCGTTGATAAATGTATGATTTCCAGCCACCATATATGGATTCGCCCAAATGAAATAAGCAGCTTTTTTAATCGGTTTGTCTTTGATAAATTGCTTGAAATCTTGGTAAGCAAAATTAATTTTATCAATCCATTTTTGTGCTTCGATACGTTTGTTAAACAATTGACCAAAATCGGAAATCATTTGTAAATTGTCTTCAATCGTATAGATATCGGTGACCCAAACAGGGCAAATTGCACTTAACTCTTCTACAATTTCTTTCGTATTTTCTTCTTTGTTGCAAATGATAATATCAGGCTGAAGCGCTTTTATTTTATCAAATTTTATGATTTTTGTCCCGCCAACAATGGTTTTTGTAGCTTTAAAATGAACAGGATGCACGCAGAATTTAGTAATTCCTACAATGTTGTCTTCTAACCCTAAATCGTATAACAATTCGGTTTGTGAAGGCACTAAGGAGATGATTCGAACGGGTTGCTTTTCGAAAGTGTGTAAAGTTCCTAGTTGGTCAATTAATTTCATTTAAAAAGTTTAAGATGCTCTTTTTTAAACTTAAAACTTGAAACTTGAAACCAAAATTTCTTCCATTTCTAATTGCAATTTCAAAGCTTCTTCCCTAGCCTTTGCAGCGAAATCTGTTCCGTTGGAAGCATAAATAATTCCTCTTGAAGAATTGATTAACAAACCTACGTTTTTACTCATTCCGTATTTACAAACCTCCGCTAAACTTCCGCCTTGCGCACCAACCCCTGGAACTAGCAAGAAACTATCAGGAACTATTTTTCTGATTTCAGTGAAATATTCGGCTTTGGTAGCACCCACTACATACATTAAATTATGTGCGTTTTTCCAAGATTTTGAAGTTTCCAAAACTACTTTGTACAATTCTTTTCCATCAACATTTTGCGTTTGAAAATCAAAAGCACCTTCGTTTGATGTTAAGGCTAGCATGATTGTATGCTTATCTTCAAATGCTAAAAAAGGTTCAACCGAGTCTTTTCCCATATAAGGCGCCACGGTTACCGAATCAAAATCCAAATCATTGAAAAAAGCTCTGGCATACATAGACGATGTGTTACCAATATCGCCACGTTTAGCATCGGCAATGGTGAAAATTTCTGGATAGTTGGAGTTGATATATTTTATTGTTTTCTCTAATGATTGCCAACCTTTTATACCGTAAGCTTCATAAAAAGCCGTGTTGGGTTTGTAAGACACACACAAATCATGCGTAGCATCAATAATTGCTTTATTGAATTCAAAAATTGGATCTTCTGTTTGTAGTAAATGCTCAGGAATTTTATTCAAATCGACATCCAAACCAATACATAGAAATGATTTTTTGCTTTGGATTTGGTTTTGTAGTTGCTGTGTTGTCAAAACGTTGTGTTGTTTAGTGTTAGTTGTCTGGCAAAGTTAACTCAAAGTTTTGGAAACTCAAAGTAACGATAATTCAATAAAAGTGGGATATATATAACATTTAAGATTTGGCATGTAACACAAATGGATTCAATAAGTTACACCTTTGTCTAAGTCAAAAAAGATAAAAAAAGATTATCACAACTAAATTATAAACTTTAAATTATAAAGATATGTCAAATTTATTATACACCGTAGCCGTTGTGCTTGTCATTCTTTGGGCACTAGGTTTTTTTGTTTACAGTGCGGGTAATATTATCCACATATTGCTAGTTATCGCAGTAATTGCAATTTTATTCAGATTAATCAAAGGAAGAGAAATATAAATCATTAAAAAATAATAGTATGAAAAATTCAGATGTTGTTGTAGGTGTATTAAGTGGATTAGCGGTAGGTGCTTTATTAGGTGTTTTATTTGCTCCCGACAAAGGAAGTAATACAAGAAGAAAAATTGCACAAAAAGGAACCGACATTAAAGATAATTTAAAAGGAAATTTCAGTGATTTTATAGCTTCAATTGAAGATCAATATGCCAATTTTACTTCAGATGCCGAAGAAGTTATTGAAGAAGGAAAATCCAAATTAGAACGAATGAGTAACGAAATTACCAGATAAAAACTAACAATGGAAAACATAGCTACGAATATAGAACTACTTTACAAAAAAGCAGAACAGTACTCCAAAACCAGTTTTGAATTACTACAATTAAATACAATCGATAAAATATCAGATGTAATCTCATCTTTATCTGTTGTTATTTCAATTTCTATCATAGTAGCTATGTTTACTTTGTTTATAAACATTGGAATTAGCCTATATATTGGCAAATTATTAAATGATTATGCAATGGGCTTTTTTCTTGTTTCTGGATTTTATTTTATTGTTGCAATTATAGTTTACCTTTTTAGAAAATCGCTAATTAAAATTCCTATCGATAATTTAATTGTTTCTAAACTGTTAAAAGACAAGATTATCACAGAACACGCAGAGGACATTAACCCAACTCATTTATAAGATTTAAAATGAAAGCGCCTAAACAAACCGATATTCTTGACCATAAAATTGCCACATTAAAAATCAAAAGAGCAACAGCGTTTACAGAATTAAAAGAGCAATATTTTGTTGTACATAATTCCATTACAGTTTCCAATATTGTGAATCAAGGCATTACCGAAATTTATAAAACAGCTACTAACAAAGACAATTTATATACTAACATTGCCAGCGTTTTAGGTGGTTATCTAACTAAAAGATTGGTAGTCGGCGGATCCAAAAATCCATTTAAACAAATTTTAGGTTATGGCGTTCAATTTGCGGTAACCCAATTAATTTCAAAAATTTCTAATCAACAAAAAAATCAAAAATGAAAAATTTTAAAATCTTACTGATTACCCTTGCAACCGGAGTTGCTTTACTTTCATGCAAAAATGAAAAGCAAACCAACGCAGAAAAAGAAGTTGTAGCTTATGAAACGTATGTAGATTCTTTAAACAACATAATGATAACCGATTGGGATAGTATCGAAAACAATCATGAAAAAAGAAAATTGGCTGCCGAAAATGCAATTCAGGAAATTGAAGACCGCAAAGAACTAGAAAATAAAATTTTAGTTTCGAACGAAAAATATGAGTTATACAAAACTAGTTATTTAATACAACAACCGAAAGCCGTTATAAAATCAACTATAAGAACAGCACTTTTTGGTAGTAGTGATATAGGAGACGATATGATGTTTACTTGGGTAAACAAAGACAATATTTTAAAAGTATATGATACCTTTACCTCAACAGTAGAAAAAAACAAAGCAACCTATTCTAGAGAAGATTGGGACGAAATCAAATTATTGTATGAAGCATTAGATACTAGAAAAAATACAGTAGAAAATGAAGGATTAACAGGAACTGATAATATGAAAATTGCATCTATCAAATTTAAATTTGCACCGCTACTTAAAATAAACAGAATAAGCTCTAAAGCCGAAGAAAACGAAGAAGCTAAAGAATAGTATAATTATTAATTCAAAAAAAAATGCCAAACTAACTAATAGCTTGGCATTTTTTTAATTTTATTTGATTAGAACACTTCGTTTTCTTTCAATTTCTCCATGTTATTCACCAATTGAAGCTCTTCAACAAACTTTTGAATTTTTCCATTCATAACTCCGTCCATATCAAAAACATCTAACCCAATTCTATGATCGGTTACACGACCTTGAGAATAGTTATACGTTCTAATTTTTGCTGAACGGTCACCAGAACTTACTTGCGAAGAACGTTTGGTTGCATCTTCCGCTTGTTTGATGGCTAACTCTTTTTCGTATAAACGAGAACGCAATACTTCTAAAGCTTTGTCTTTATTTTTATGTTGCGATTTTTGATCCTGACATTGCGCTACCAATCCGGTTGGAATGTGCGTTAAACGAACCGCAGACTTCGTAGTATTTACCGACTGACCACCAGGACCCGACGAACAGAAAAAGTCCACACGAACATCATTCATATCAATTTGAACATCAAATTCTTCTGCTTCTGGTAAAACCATTACCGTTGCT
>JBILST010000203.1:0-4425 GCA_044371865.1 Flavobacterium sp. | reverse complement strand
AAATGCCACAATCTTCATTAGTAATTTCATCGAAATAAGTCAGAAGTATTTTATTTTTACAACGATCTTCATTAGAAATATAGTAAACAACGTTCTCAAATTGTTCTTCTTTCAGTTTGTTTTGATGTTCTAAAAACTTTGCTACACGATTTATTGTTAAGTCATCTTCTCTAACTTCATTAAAAGTAATACTGCTATCGTTGTTTTTGGCATGTAAAACAATACAATGACTTTCTGCTAGTTTGTCAATAACAACTTCTACTTGTTTTTCAATGCAATTTGCTTTTTTGGCAACTAAATGAGGATTAATTGTAGTTTCTACATCAAAAATCCCAGAATAGGTTCTTAAAATAGTCGTAATAATTGGTTCGTCATGTGGGTGTAAACTAATGTATCGAATCACTTCTTTACTCGGAATAATAAACTGCATGCTTATTTTTTCGGAAGATTCACTTTGGAACGTTAAAATGCCTTGTCGATCTAGAAATTGTAAGCTATTATATGTTTTAATTACCGAAAATTTATAATGAGCACAAAAATGATTCAAATTGAAAGCGTAACTTTCGTTGTAGCCTTCTCCGTAACCAATTTGAAAGTAATTATTTAGTTTTACATATACATCTCGAACAAATTTTTTATCAGGTAAAACATCAATAAATTGGGCTTTGGTATAACCTATGTCGGTTGTATTGCTTACAATGATTCCAAAGGCTTTTTCACCATTTCTTCCGGCTCTTCCTGCTTCTTGATAATAATTTTCAAGGTTTTCGGGCAGTTGAATGTGAATGACTGTTTTTACATCAGGTTTATCAATTCCCATTCCAAAAGCATTTGTTGCTATCATAACTTGTGCTTTATTTTCGAGCCAGGATTGCATGTTTTTTTCTTTCTCTTTGGAAGGTAATCCGCCATGATAATAAGTACAAGTAAATCCAAGTTGGTTTAGTTGTTGCGAAGTTTCAATACACGATTTACGATTACGAACATAAATAATTGAAGATTGCGGATTTTTAGTTAAAATCTGTTGAACTTTGAAGAGTTTATCCTCAGTTTTAATGACATGATAGGCTAAATTTTCTCGCGTAAACGATTTGGTAAATACTTTCGGATTAACCAATGCTAAATTCGTACAAATATCTTCCTGAACTCTTTTATTTGCGGTAGCTGTTAAGGCTAAAAATGGAGTAGTAGGAAAGTGTTCTTTTAGATTTGAAATTTTTAAATACGCGGGTCTAAAATCATGTCCCCATTGGCTCACACAATGCGCTTCGTCAATTGCAATAAGGTTAATGGAAAGTTGTTTTAAACGTTCTACAATCCAGTCGTGTTGTAAGCGTTCTGGCGAAAGGTATAAGAATTTGTAATTTCCAAATTGACAATTATCTAGGATGTTAATTACTTCGTCTTGTGGAATGCCGCCCGTTAAAGCTATTGCTTTGATATTTTTACTTTGTAAATTTTGAACTTGGTCTTTCATCAAAGCAATCAAAGGCGAAATCACCAAGCAAATGCCATTCAACATCAGAGCCGGAATTTGAAAACACACCGATTTTCCACCGCCAGTAGGCAAAAGCGCAAACGTATCATTTCCACTTAAAACCGATTGAATAATTTCTTCTTGAGGTTCTCTAAAACTATCGTGTTTCCAATATTTTTGAAGAATTTGTAGGGCTTCAGACATGTTATAAGGCTTTTAGAAACACTAAAAATATAAAAAATATTATTGCGTAAGATGTTTCATAATAAAATCGACACGATTTTCTACTGAGTCTTTTGGAACTTCCGTAATTGAATACCCATAGTTTTTATAGGTTTCCATTAAATGTTCGTGAATTAAAACGGCTTGTTCATAATTTTCATAACGTTCCGCATCGCTTACATAAATTTCCTTCCAAGGTGGTAATACAAAAATAGCGGTATATTTATGTTCTTGGCAAGCTTTGTCAAAAAATGAGGGATATGAATCTCCAATGTAGTGCATATAGGCTAAAACATCTGGAATACCTCGGTCCAAAAAAACAATGTTAGCTTCTTCATTTAAAGCCTCTTTGAATTGTCTTTTTCGTCCTTCCAATAGTAATTCACTAAATAAAAGTGGTTTTTCCAAAAACAATTGTTCTATACCTTGTTCTTGTGCTTCACGTATTACTTCACGGGAAACCTCAGGATAACAAGTGTGTCCTTTTTCTTTTAAAGCATCTATTAACGTGGTTTTTCCAGAGCTTGGTCCACCAATTAAAACCACAATTTCTTTATTCATAAACGAAATTCTAAGGCGCAAAAGTAAGTTTTTTTAAAAATCTAATCAACTTTAAACCCAGAATCCGCATTAGACTTCGTAGCGAAACTGAATTATTCAATAAAATCAAGAGCTTACGGACTATTTTTAAAGATGTAATACTCTGGTATTTTGAATTTAAAAATGGGAGTAAGTTCTTGATTTTGAAGAAGAATTTAGTTGGAGTAGATTTATAATGTGGAATCGGGGTTAAAATTTATAAGTTACTACAATATAATTCTGAACAGAAAAAAGTATATTTGCTTTTCCAATACGAAATGATGATGGATAAGAAAACAGAAGATTTTTACGTTAGATTGAAAGAAGAATTAACGAACTCAACAATTTGGCCTTCAGAGTATTTGTACAAGTTTATTATGCCTTCAAATGCGCACAGTATTGCTAAGGTTGAAGCAGCTTTTAATAATATGGGAGCAGTAATTACCACACAACAATCGAAAACAGGTAAATTCACTAGTGTTTCAATAAGTGTTACTATGGCAAATCCACAAGCTGTGATAGATAAATATATAGCCGTTTCAGATATAGAAGGCATCATTTCATTATAATATAAACATGCAAGAAGAAGTAAGTTATTTAGAATACAATTCAGAACGTTCGCATTTGATTATTCCTGAATACGGAAGGCATTTACAGAAATTGATAGACCAAGCTACTGAAATTGAAGAAAGAGAAGAACGAAACAAAGCAGCTAAATACATCATTTCGGTGATGGGATCTTTGAATCCGCATTTGAGAGATGTTTTGGATTTTCAACATAAATTATGGGATCAGTTGTTTATTATGTCTGATTTTAAATTAGATGTTGATTCGCCTTATCCAATTCCTTCTAAGGACATTTTAACGCAAAAACCGGATCGTTTAAAATATCCTCAAAATTTTCCAAAATACCGTTTTTACGGAAACAACATCAAATACATGATTGATGTTGCCAACAGTTGGGAAGAAAGCGATTTGAAAAATGCTTTAGTTTTAGTGATTGCCAATCACATGAAAAAAAGTTATTTGAGTTGGAACAAGGATACGGTTACGGATGAGATTATTTTTCAACACTTATTTGAACTTTCAGACGGTAAAATTGACTTGATGAAAACAAAAGAAGAACTTTCAAATACTTACGATTTAATGAAAGTGAATAAGAAAGTTTCTAATAAAACCCAATTTGGTCCGAGTAAAGTTGGGATTATTAAGAAAAACATCAATCCGAAAGGACATTTAAATAAGAACAATCAAAATAAAAATACATTTAAAAAATAGTTAGTTACATGGGAACATTTAAAATAGAAGGAGGAATAGCATTAAAAGGAGATATTACACCACAAGGTGCAAAAAATGAAGCTTTACAAGTCTTATGTCCTGTTTTGCTAACTTCTGAAAAAGTAAGAGTAACTAATATTCCAGATATTATTGATGTTAACAAACTAATTACACTTTTAGGTAATTTAGGGGTTAAAATTCAAAAAAACGGACCCGGTGATTATACTTTTCAAGCTGATGAGGTAAATGTAAATTACTTAAAAACAGAAGCTTTCAAAAAAGAAGGTGGAAGTTTAAGAGGGTCTATTATGATTGTAGGACCTTTATTAGCGCGTTTTGGTTGTGGATATATTCCAAAACCAGGAGGCGATAAAATTGGTCGTCGTCGTTTAGATACACACTTTGAAGGTTTTATTAACTTAGGCGCTAAATTTAGATACGAAAGAGAAGACCATTTCTACGGAGTGGAAATCGATGGAAGATTACAAGGAGCCTATATGTTGTTAGACGAAGCTTCTGTAACAGGAACGGCTAATATTGTAATGGCAGCCGTTTTAGCCGAAGGAACCACTACTATTTATAACGCAGCTTGTGAGCCTTACTTACAACAATTGTGTAAAATGTTGAATTCTATGGGAGCTAAAATCTCAGGTGTAGGATCTAACTTATTAACGATTGAAGGTGTTGAAAGCTTAGGCGGATGCGAACACAGAATTTTACCTGACATGGTAGAAATCGGTTCTTGGATTGGTTTGGCAGCGATGACTAGAAGTGAGATTACAATTAAAAATGTAAGTTGGGATAACTTAGGTCAAATTCCTAATGTATTCAGAAAATTAGGAATTACGTTAGAAAGAAAAGGGGATGAT
>JBILST010000013.1:0-19361 GCA_044371865.1 Flavobacterium sp. | reverse complement strand
GTAGTTTTGAACAAATCATTAACTGCACAACAGAATTCCGATTTTGTACTTCAAGTAAGAACGCAAGGAAAAGTGATGCCTGAAAACGTTGCTATTCAAATTGGCGACGAAGAATATTTTCTACAGAGCACAAAACCAGGCGTTTTCGAATATACGTTTTCAAAATTATCTAAAGATGTTACGTTTTCACTTCAGTCAAATGGATTAAATTCAAAAGAGTATCAGATTAATGTGGTGGATGTTCCAACGATTGCCAACTTTGAAATGGTGTTGCAATATCCTTCTTATTTAGGAAAGAAATCAGAAGTTATTCAAGGAACTGGAAATGCAGTCGTTCCAGAAGGAACAGTTGTGAATTGGAGAATTAATGCTTTGGCAACCGATAAAGTAAGTTTCAAAACGAACAATCAAGTGAGTGTTTTCGCTAATAAAGAAAATAATTTTTCGCTTTCAAGAAGAATTACTGATAATTTGAATTATGAAGTGATTACTTCCAATAGAAGCATCAATGAGTTTGAAAAATTGTCTTATCAAATCGCAACGATTAAAGATCAATATCCAACGATTTCTGTTCAAATTGCGCCTGATTCATTAAAGTTAAAATCGAAAATGATGATTGGTCAAGTTGCCGATGATCATGGTTTATCCAAGTTACAAGTTGTTTTTTATCCGAAAGGAAATCCAAATTCTGTTCGAAAAGCGAATTTAGCTATCAATAAACAAGCGGTGGATCAATTTATTTATTCGTTTCCTAATGGTTTATCGATTGAGGAAGGTGTAAATTACGAATATTACTTTGAAGTATTTGATAATGATGTAGTTAATAACTATAAATGCACTAAATCTTCTGTATTTCTTCATTATGAATTGACTGATGAGCAAAAAGAAGACAAACAGTTGCAAGAGCAAAATGAAAACATCAATAGTTTAGAAAAATCGCTTCAAAATCAAGAGAAGCAAATTTCGGAATTAGACAAACTTCAAAAAATGAATAAAGAGAAATCTAATTTAGATTTCAAAGATCAGAAGAAAGTAGAAGATTTTATTAATCGTCAAAAACAACAAGACGAAATGATGAAAGAATTCACTAAAAAGTTAACCGAGAATTTGGAAGAATTTAATCCTAAATCGCAAGACAAAGATAAAGAAGAATTATTACGACGTTTAGAAGAAGCCGAAAAACAAGCGGAGAAAAACGAAAAACTTTTAAAAGAGTTAGAAGAACTTTCTAAGAAATTAGAGAAAGATCAGTTGTTCGATAAAGCCGATAAGTTAAAGCAAAATGCTAAAAATCAACAGCAAAATTTAGAGCAGTTAGTTGAATTAACGAAACGATTTTACGTAGAAAAGAAAGCGGAACAAATTGCTGATAAATTAGATAAGTTATCAGAGAAGGAAGAAAAATTAGCGGATGATGCTAAAGACAATAACAAAGAAAATCAAGATGCCATTAATAAAGAGTTTGAAGATATTCAAAAAGAGCTTGAAGAATTAGACAAAGAAAATAAAGATTTAAAAGCTCCGATGGAGATTCCGAATGATAAGAATGAACAAGACGATGTTAAAAAAGATATGGAAAAAGCTTCTGATGATTTACAAAAACAAAATCAACAAAAGGCAAAACCAAAACAAAAATCAGCTGCTAAAAAGATGAAACAGATGAGCAATAAAATGCAAGATTCTATGATGTCGGGTGGTATGGAACAAATGGAAGAAGACGCAAAATTGCTTCGACAAATTTTAGACAACTTATTGGCTTTTTCATTTGATGAAGAACGTTTGATTAAAACTACGAATACTACCGAAGTACGTTCTTTACAATTGAATAAAGTTTTAAAAAAGCAACAAGATTTAAAGTTACAATTCAAACATGTTGATGATAGTTTGTTTGCTGTTGCTTTGCGCAACCCAAAAATTACCGAAACTATTTTAAATGAAGTGGGTGAAATCCATTATAATATAGATAAGTCTTTAGAATCTTTAGCTGATAATAATATTCAAAAAGGAGCTTCTCATCAACAGTATGTTTTAACTTCAGCTAATCGTTTAGCTGATTATTTAAGTAATGTACAAAGCGACATGAATATGGAAATGCAAGGTCAGGGTAAAGGTTCTTCTAGTAAAGGAAAGCCAAAACCAGGCCAAGGTAAAAGTGGTGCTCAACTTCCGGACATTATAAAACAACAAGAAGGTTTGGGTCAGAAAATGAAAGATGGAATGAAACCCGGCGAAAAACCCGGTGATAAGCCTGGAGAAAAACCTGGTCAAGGAAAACAAAAGGGTCAATCTGGTCAGAATGGAGAAGATGGCGAAAATGGATCTGAAGGAAATGCAGGTAAAGTTTTAGAAATTTTGAAAGAGCAAAGACAGTTGCGTGATGCTTTACAAAAGGCATTAGAAAAAGAAGGAATGACAGGGCAAGGTCAGAACGTTTTGAATCAAATGAAAGATATTGAAAAGCAATTAATCAATAAAGGTTTTAAAAATGAAACCTTGCAAAAGATGTTGAATTTAAAACACGAACTTTTAAAATTAGAAAAAGCGATTCAGCAACAAGGAGAAGACACCAAACGTCAGTCAAAAACAAATGACAAAAACTATAATGGCACTACTACTCCACTTTCCAAGGAATTAAAAGATTATCTGAATAGTGTTGAAATATTAAACAGACAAAGCTTACCTTTGCAACCCAATTTTAACCAGAAGGTTCAAAACTATTTTAAAGACAATGATTAGTTTTAATTACGAAACAGATTTCGAACTCGAAAATGAATCACAATATGAAGATTGGATTTCTCGCATAATTGAGTCCGAAGCATTTGATGAAGGTGAAATCAACTATATTTTCTGTGATGACGAATACTTACATAAAATCAATGTAGAGTATTTAGACCATGACACTTTAACCGATATTATCAGCTTCGATTACACAGTAGGAAATTTAATACAAGGCGATATTTTCGTTTCAGTGGAACGTGTTAAGGATAATGCTAATGATTTCAAGGTTTCTTTTGAGGAAGAATTAAAGCGTGTTTTATCTCATGGTGTTTTACACTACTGTGGTTACAAAGATAAATCTCCAAAAGACGAAGCTTTGATGCGTTCTAAAGAAGAAGAAAAAATGCAAATGTTTCACGTGGAACATTAAGCTTATAAACTAGAAAATTTTTTAAATGTTTCACGTGGAACACAATATTTATAAAAGATGTTTTTAAATCAATATGATGTAATTGTTGTGGGTGCTGGTCACGCCGGTTGTGAAGCTGCTGCTGCTGCTGCCAACATGGGGTGCTCTACACTTTTGGTGACAATGAATCTTCAAAATATTGCGCAGATGTCGTGTAATCCTGCCATGGGAGGAATTGCAAAAGGACAAATTGTGCGTGAGATTGATGCCTTGGGTGGATATTCGGGAATTGTTTCTGATAAAACAGCCATTCAATTCAAAATGTTGAATAAGTCAAAAGGACCTGCGATGTGGTCTCCAAGAGTGCAATCAGACAGAATGCGTTTTTCGGATGAATGGAGAACTATGTTGGAGAATACTCCGAATTTGGATTTCTACCAAGAAATGGTGGCTGGGATTTTAGCTGAGAACGGAAAGATTGTTGGAGTGAAAACTTCACTTGGAGTGGAAATCAAAGCGAAGTCGGTTGTATTGACAAACGGAACTTTTTTGAATGGTTTGATTCATATCGGTGACAAACAATTTGGCGGAGGTCGTGCAGGAGAAAGTGCTTCGTTTGGAATTACAGAAGACTTAGTGAAGTTAGGATTCGAATCAGGAAGAATGAAAACAGGAACACCTCCTCGTGTGGATGGACGTTCTTTGGATTTTTCTAAAATGACTGAACAACCAGGTGATGATGTTCCAGAAAAATTTTCTTATTCTAATTTGACCGCTCCATTAAAAACACAACGTTCTTGTTGGATGTCTTATACTTCTTTAGCAGTGCACGACATTTTACGTGAAGGTTTTGACAGAAGTCCAATGTTCAACGGAAGAATAAAAAGTTTAGGTCCGAGATATTGTCCATCGATTGAAGATAAGATTAATCGTTTTGCAGATAAAGAAAGACATCAGCTTTTTGTAGAACCAGAAGGTTGGACAACTTGCGAATATTACATAAACGGATTTTCAACTTCGTTGCCGGAAGACGTTCAGTTTAAAGCTCTACGTTCAGTTGCTGGTTTCGAAAATGTGAAATTTTTCAGACCAGGTTATGCTATCGAATACGATTACTTCCCTCCTACGCAATTGCAACATACTTTAGAAACTAAATTAGTAGAAGGTTTGTATTTTGCAGGTCAAATTAATGGAACAACAGGTTATGAAGAAGCAGCCTCTCAAGGTTTAATGGCAGGAATTAATGCAGCATTAAAAGTTCAGAAAAGAGAACCGTTTATCTTAAAAAGAGATGAAGCCTATATTGGAGTTTTAATTGACGACTTAATTACTAAAGGCACAGAAGAACCCTATCGTATGTTTACTTCACGTGCTGAGTACAGAACATTACTTCGTCAAGATAATGCAGATTTTAGATTAACACCAAAAGCATTTGAAATTGGTTTAGCGAAAGAAGATCGTTTGATTCGTATGGAACAAAAATTCTCACAATCCGACGCGATGGTAAATTTCTTTAGAGAAACAAGTTTAAAGCCAGAAGAAGCCAATCCGATTTTAGAAGCGAAAGGTTCGGCTCCAATGAGTCAACCGGATAAAATGTTTAAAGTGTTTTCTCGTCCACAATTGGATTTGGAAGATTTTAGAAAGTTTAAAAAAGTGGCAGCTTATATCGAAGAGCATGATTTGGATCAAGAAATAGTTGAGCAAGCCGAAATTCAAGTGAAGTATTCTGGTTATATCGAAAAGGAAAAAAACAATGCGGATAAATTGACTCGTTTAGAAGATATGGTTATTCCAGATAATTTCAATTTCGATAAGATCCAATCGATTTCAATTGAAGCCAAACAAAAATTAAATAAAATAAGACCAAGAACTATTGCACAAGCATCACGCATTAGCGGAGTTTCGCCAAGTGATATTTCGGTGTTGTTAATATACATGGGAAGATAAGAAAGTATTAAGACTGAAGACTCAAGTATTAAGACCTTTTTTTGTCTTAATACTTAATACATAAATCTTAATACTTAATATGTTTCACGTGAAACAACGCTGTCAACCCTATTAAAATAAGCCTTTCGCATAAAAATAAAATAAATGAATTTTTTAGAAGATAAAAGTTTTATTACCGTTAAAGATTTTTCAGTTTCTGGAGAATCTTTTTCCTTGTTGTTAAATGAAGAATATCAAATTCTGAAAACACATCCCCAACCCACATTAGATAAATTAGGTTCGTATTACGAATTTGAAGATTACATTTCGCATACCGATGGAAAACGTACATTATTTGAAAAAATGTATCACTTCATCAAAAGAAAAGCTATTCGCGACAAAGTTAGTTTGATTAATTCGTATCAACCTGTAAAAGGAAGAATTCTAGATATCGGAGCTGGAACTGGAGATTTTCTTTTGGAATGTAAAAATCAGAATTGGGATATTTTAGGAATTGAACCAAATGATAAAGCCAAAGGAATTGCTTTAGGTAAAGGAATTAAATTTGGTGACACCATTGAAAAGTTAGAAAGCAATTCATTTGATGTAATTACTATGTGGCACGTTTTAGAACATGTTCCAGATGTTGAACATCAAGTAGCCGAATTGAAACGTTTGTTGAAACCTTCAGGAACCATTATTATTGCCGTTCCTAATTTTAAATCATACGATGCTAATCATTATAAAGAATTTTGGGCAGCTTATGATGTGCCAAGACATTTGTGGCATTTTTCAAAAACAGCAATCGAAAAATTATTCGACAAACAAAATATGAATTTGGAAGATATTAAACCTATGTGGTTTGATAGTTTTTATGTGTCGCTTTTATCAGAAAAATATAAATCAGGAAAAATGAATTTCATTTCAGGATTTTTTATCGGTTTGATTTCAAATGTATCTGGATTCTTTAAAAAAGAGTTTTCATCGCATATTTACGTGCTAAAAAACAAGTAAAAATCATTTTAAAGCTATTTTAGACGTTTTTTTAATCGTTTTGATATAAATTAGTGTCTTTTTTTAAAAGATTTTATATAATTGATTTATGTAAGTTGTTTTTTATAGTTTGAATCTATCATTTTTAAAAATTCACATAAGAAATTCTTATAATTAGAAAATAAATAAAAAAGCAACAAATTTGCTACTTTATAACTTATTATTACTTTTACGAAAAATTATTAATTACCAATTAGAACCATGAAAAAAATTGTATTGATTTTAGGAGTTGCATTAAGCATTTTAGCATGTAACAAAACAGAGACAAATTCAAAAGAATTCAAAACCGCATATATCAACACAGCTGAAATAATCGAGAAATACGAAAAATTCAAAGATGAAGATGATAAATTCAAAGTTAAATCGGAAGAATTAGGTCGTCCTTTAGAAGCAAAAGTAAGAGCTTTTCAAGCAGACGCTCAAACTTTTCAAAAAAATGCACAAGCAAAAGGACCACAATGGGCACAACAAATGGGTGCTGCATTACAACAAAGAGAGCAGCAATTAGGAATGGAGCAAAATGCTTTAATTCAACAATTGCAACAAGAAGGTGCCGTTTTAAAAGACACTTTAATCAGTGAAGTAAAGAAATTCATCAAAGATTACGGTAAGAAAAAGGGATATGATTATATCTACGGAACAGGTGATGCTGCTACAATTTTGTATGCTAAAGATAACTATGACATAACTAAAGAAGTTTTAAAAGAACTTAACGAAACTTATAAAGATACCAAAAAAGACGATAAAGTAGCCACTAAAGAAGAAGAGAAAAAATAATTTAAAGTCCTGAGAAATCAGGACTTTTTTATTTCTAATTGTTTCTATATATTTGTATTTCAAATTTATATGCCAAATGGAATCAGTATCAGCCGCAGCTATTTACACACTTAGATTTATTAATCAAACCAATAAATCCATCTTCCTTACCGGAAAAGCAGGAACCGGAAAAACCACACTTTTAAAGGAAATTATCGCTACAACACATAAAAACACAGTCGTTGTAGCCCCAACTGGAATTGCCGCTTTGAATGCAAATGGCGTAACAATTCATTCGATGTTTCAATTGCCATTTGCTGCTTTTATTCCTGATAATAAGCAACTTCCACATTTTTCAGACACCGTAAAATTCGAAAATCGAGATTCCTTAGGACGTCATTTTAAGATGAATAACGTGAAACGTTCCGTAATTAGAAATATGGAATTGTTGGTAATTGATGAAGTTTCCATGCTTCGTGCAGATGTGTTAGATGCGATGGATTTTATGATGCGAAAAGTACGCAGAAACGAACGCCCTTTTGGTGGTGTTCAAGTTCTTTTTATAGGAGATTTATTACAATTACCACCCGTTGTGAAAAATGAAGAATGGGAAATGCTAAAGAATTACTATCGAGGCATGTTCTTTTTTCATTCGCACATCATTCAGCAATATCCGCCTTTATACATTGAGTTGGATAAAATTTTCCGTCAAACAGATTCGGAATTTATTGATGTTCTAAACAATTTACGCCATAATAAAATTACTTCGGTAGATGTGCAACTTCTAAATCAATTCGTTCAACCTGATTTTGATCTCAAGAAAAACAAAGGCTTCATCATTTTAACGACTCATAATTCCAAAGCAGATACAATCAATGCAAAATCTTTAGCCGATTTAGAAGGAAAGCAATTCACCTATTTACCAGAAATCACAGCTGATTTTCCAGAAAAAATATTTCCATTAGAAGAAAAATTACAACTAAAAGTAGGAGCTCAAGTAATGTTTATTAAAAACGATTTGAATTTCGAAAAGCAATTCTTTAACGGAAAAATGGGCGTTATTAGTTCGTTGACCGAAAAGGAAATTTTTGTTCATTTTCCAGAAGAAAACAAAACCATTGAAGTTGAAAGGTACGAATGGCAGAATATTCGTTACAAAGTCAACGAAAACACTAAAGAAATTGAAGAAGAAGTCATCGGAACTTTTGTCCACTACCCTATCAAATTGGCTTGGGCGATTACTGTTCACAAAAGTCAAGGGTTAACATTTGACAAAGCAGCGCTTGATGTATCGCAAGTTTTCGCACCCGGACAAGCATATGTGGCTTTATCACGTTTGCGTTCGTTAAAAGGGCTTATTTTGCTTTCTCCGTTGCGAATGAATGGCATTTCGAGCGATGAAGAAGTGCTCAGTTATGCTGAAAACAAAGCTTCTGAAGAAATTTTACAACATTCGTTAGCTAAAGAGACGTTGGTTTTTTGGTTGAATACGTTACTTAATTCATTTGATTTCAAAGAATTAGGTCAAGAATGGCGCAATCATTTGTTCAGTTATAATTCGAATCCCGAAGCTTCGGGACCAAAATCACCTAAAACCAAGCATAACGATTGGGCAAAGACCCAACAAGAAAAAATTGCCGAAATTTTAGAACCTTCTGGGAAATTTATGTCGCAATTGCATAAAATTTTTAATGACGAAAATTTGGATGTAAATTTTGTAAAAGAAAGATGCGATGCGGCTTATCAGTACTTTTTTAAAACATTAGATGCTGTTGCAGAAGAATTGTTATTGAAAATAGAAGAAGTAAAACGCATCAAAAAAGTAAAAGCGTTTTATGACGAATTATTAGTGTTAGAAGAACTCCAAATTAAAGCGATTTTACAACTTAAAAAGGCAAAATTATTAACTAATATCATTGTTGAAGGAAAAGAAATTTCAAAGAAAAATTTAATTTCTGAAGACATGAGTACTTACAAAATCAATAAGTTAGTGGTTGTGGCAGAACGCTTTAGAACTTCGCATGCTGCTTTAGTAGAAGACGATGAAGATGTTTCGTATTACACCGATTCGAAAAAGAAAAAAACAAAAGAGCCAAAGAAATCTACCATTGAAGATACGTTGGAATTGTGGAAACAGAACCTATCAATTTACGAAATTGCAAAGCAACGAAAGCTGACTCCACAAACTATCTATAACCATTTTACCAAGTTGATTCAAATGGAAATCGTGCAACTTTCCGACATTTTACCAGAAGATAAAATTTCCGATTTAAAAGCGGCTTTCAAAGACTTTAAAGGCGAAAGTTTAGGTGAATTAAAAGAAATCCACGGCGATAAATTTTCTTGGGATGAATTGCGATTGTATAAAGCGAGTTTAGTTTAAGAAAAAATTATCCGTAACGTTTGTCATGCTGTCAAGCATCTCACACAAAGTTTAAACCCAATCCTTTCACGTTCAGTTTGTCATGCTGTCAAGCATCTCATACATAACACTTTAGAAGCCAAAATAATGATCGAATTCACAGAAGGAATCTACAATTTTTACGTTTACATTCTTACTAATAAAGCCAAAACCGTTCTTTACACAGGAGTTACGAATAACTTAAAACGAAGATTACAAGAACATAACGAAAAACAAAATCCAAACAATTTCACAGCAAAATACAACCTTAATTATTTGATTTATTACGAAAAATACGGTTGGATTCAACAAGCAATAGCTAGAGAAAAAGAAATTAAATTACTTAGAAGAGATTTGAAATTGGAGTTAATAAAAGAATTCAATCCAAACATTGAAATTTTGAATAATCAGTTTTCATAAGAAACAAGAAGAGATGCTTGACAGCATGACAAACGTTGTATTGTAGTTTTTGCGTATAGTTTTACAGTGCAGTTTGTCACGCTGATAAGCGTCTCACACAAAGTTTAAACCAATTTTTTTAATAAAATTATCCTCTTGTTACTAAATATTTTTTAACAGAATCCTTTTCAAATTCTATAATCAATGTACCTGTATCAATCCCAAAATGTGCATAACCTAAAGAATATCTGAATTTAGAATAACTTTCGGATTTATTATCGGGTTCTCCAAGTAATTTAACTATTTCGTTTTTTGACATTCCTATTAATTGATAATCATTTCTTAAATCATTCATCATATCCCAACGTAAAGACCAATTTTCTTCCGAATTCATGTTAGCTGTTCTCCACTTTTGGGATTCAAATTTTTCACCAGAAATTTTCCCACGTAACAAAAATATGGAGGCAAAAACAACACACCAAAAAGCGAAAACTAATAAATATGGTTTTTTTAAAAACTTTTTCATGCTAATGTTTTAGGTTAAATAAAACACTAATTCAACCAAAAAACCACTAAAACAGCTGGTATGAAATAAATTACAATCGTTCTAGCGCCATCATAATCTTTGGCTAAACGTTGACCAAAAAGCAACATTAGTAAAGTAATACAAGAAACAATAGCTCCATAAAAGCCCAATCCACGAGTAACTGTAGGTTCAGCAATTAATTGAATAATTCCTGAAACAGACAAAACACCCGCAATAATTTCTAAGACTAAAACAGTCATTAAAGCTAAAGGAACTTGTTTTGCTAGAATAGTACTGGCAAAATGCCCAGTTAACCATTCTACATTGCCTTTCCAATCTTTAATTTTGTCATATCCAGATTGTAAAAAAGTTATTGCTAATAATGCTAAGACTAAAAGAGGAGCAACTTGTATCATAATTATGCGTTTTTATGGATTAATCGAGTTAATTTTATAGATAAATCAGTTAAGATAATTTTACTATTTCCGTTGCGTTCAATGTGGTAAATAGCATCTTCTAATTCTTTGTAAATATCCGAAATATTGGCGCCATTTACAAACGGAGCAAATTTTTCCAATTCAAATTTTGGTACTTTTGTTTCTAAGAAAACAAGTTCTTTCGCCTGATAATTTAGCAATAAAGCTTGTCTAAAGAAATGAATACAATAATGTAAAAATTGTTTTTGTGTTTCTCTTCCAGTGGAGGCTATTTTTTCACTCCAAGCGATTAAATCATTTATGGCTGCTGCATTTCCTTTTGCTCTGAAAGCACTTCTTACCCATTCTACAAACCATTCGTCAAATGGAAATTCATCTTCTTCTTTTCGTAAAATATGCAAGGCTTTATTGTAATTTCCTTCACTTTGATGTGCAATTTTTTTAGCCAATGAAACATCACAATTTTCACGCGAAACCAAAGCTTCCGCAATCACACTTTCGCTCAAACCAATAAAATCAATCACTTGACAACGCGATAAAATGGTTTGTAACATATCGCTGGTGCTTTCGGTAATCAGAATAAAAACGGTTTTAGCTGGTGGTTCTTCTAATAATTTCAATAATTTATTTGCGGAAGGGCCGTTCATTTTATCGGCCATCCAAATAATCATAACCTTATAACCACCTTCGTATGCTTTTAATGCTAATTTTTTATTGATATCAGTAGCCTCATCTACCCCAATTATTCCTTGTTTGTTTTGAATTCCTAAATTTTTCAGCCAATCAAACAAACTTCCGTAAGGTGATTCAGTTAAAAATTGGCGCCATTCTACCATGAAATTATCACTAACGGCATGACTTTTAACGGTATCAGTTCCAGCAACTGGAAAAACAAAATGCAAATCGGGATGGGAAAAATGTTCAAATTTTAGGTTACAAACATTATTTTCGCCGGTGTTTTCACCACCTATATTACCACATAAAATATATTGTGCATAAGCGATTGCCATAGGAAGTGTTCCACAACCTTCTGGACCCACAAACAACTGAGCGTGCGGAATTCTTCCGGCTTCGGCACTCTTAGTTAAATGATTTTTAATATGTTCCTGTCCTAAAATGTCTTTAAAAAGCATGCAACAAACCTAATCAAAAATTACCAAAATTGATAGAAAAGAAAGTAAAAAATCGAAACACTAAAGTTTTAAAAAATTACTAAATATGATAATTATTATAAAGATTTAAGATACAATAATTTATATTTGCATTTACTTAAATAAAAATTAGTTCCAAATGAAAACACTTAACGACTTCAATTTCAACAATAAAAAAGCAATTATTAGAGTAGATTTCAATGTGCCATTAGATGAAAATTTTAAGGTAACAGATGCTACAAGAATCGAGGCAGTAAAGCCAACAATTGACAAAATTTTGAAAGACGGAGGAAGTGTTATTTTGATGAGTCACTTAGGTAGGCCAAAAGGAGTTGAAGCAAAATATTCGTTACAACACATTGTTTCAAAAACGGAAGAAATTTTAGGTCAAAAGGTGCATTTTGCTTCTGATTGTATAGGAGAGATTGCTGTAAAGGCAGCAAAAAATTTACAACCAGGCGAAATTTTATTATTAGAAAACTTGCGTTTTTATGCTGAAGAAGAAAAAGGAGATGTAGAATTCTCTAAAAAATTGGCAGCTTTAGGTGATATTTATGTGAATGATGCATTTGGAACAGCGCACAGAGCACATGCTTCTACCACAATTATTGCGCAATTTTTTAAAGAGGCAAAATGTTTTGGTTATTTGTTAGCCAAAGAAATTGAAAGTATTGAAAAAGTACTTAAAAATTCAGAAAAACCAGTAGTTGCGATTTTAGGAGGAAGTAAAGTTTCTTCAAAAATTACAGTGATTGAAAATATTTTAGATAAAGTAAACCACATGATTATTGGTGGCGGAATGACGTTTACTTTCGTGAAAGCGTTAGGAGGAAAAATTGGAAATTCGATTTGTGAAGATGATAAGTTAGATTTAGCTATTGAAATTTTAAAACAAGCTAAAGAAAAAGGAGTTCAAATTCACATTCCAGTGGATGTTGTAGCTGCAGATGCATTTTCTAATGATGCAAACACACAAATTGTGGATGTAAATCAAATCCCTGATGGTTGGCAAGGTTTAGACGCAGGTCCTAAAACTTTAGAAATTATCAAACGCATTATTTTAGATTCAAAAACCATATTATGGAACGGTCCATTAGGAGTTTTTGAAATGGAAAATTTTGCTAATGGAACAATATCATTGGGAGAATATATTGCTGAATCTACTGCCAATGGAGCATTTTCATTGGTAGGTGGCGGCGACAGTGTTGCTGCGGTTAAGCAATTTGGATTAGAACCTGAAATGAGTTATGTTTCTACTGGTGGTGGTGCAATGTTGGAAATGCTAGAAGGCAGAACTTTACCAGGTATTGCTGCAATATTAGATTAAATACAATAAAAGCCTGGGAATTAAGTTATAACTAGTTACCAAGCTCAAAATATATAAATAAATGAAAAATTTTATACTGGTTACATCACTTTTACTTTCGGTTGCTGGTTTCGGACAAGAGAATGCAGAAAAAGAAAGTTTGTTAACGTTGCCAAAAATGTCCTATTTGGATTCGTTGAAAACAACTTTTGTAAATCATAGCACAAGTAATTGTATTGATGAACGTTGGATTTCTGAGCTAGCAAGCGCTGAATTATCTGAAAATATGTTTTCTGATATTTCAGACATCAACATAGATTCTGAAGTAAATTATGATTTATCTACAGATGTGTTGAAAAAAAGATTAGCAAAAATGGATGCTAAATCACCCTTTAATATTGAGTATAATCCTGCATTAGAAAACACTATTAAAGCATTTTTAAAAAACAGACCGAAAGCTTTTGAGCGTTTGATGGCGGTTTCAGAATATTATTTTCCAATGTTTGAAGAGCATTTAGCAAAATACAATATTCCGTTAGAATTGAAATATTTAGCAATTGTTGAATCGGCTTTAAATCCGAAAGCAAAATCAAGAGTTGGAGCGTCTGGTTTATGGCAATTTATGTACCCAACCGGAAAACAATACAATTTAGAAGTTACTTCGTATGTAGATGAACGTTATGATCCATTAAAAGCTACCGAAGCTGCTTGTCAATATTTATCAAGTTTGTACGGAATTTTTGGCGATTGGAGTATGGTTTTGGCCGCTTATAATTGTGGACCTGGCAATGTTTCAAAAGCCATTCGTCGTTCAGGAGGTAGTCAGAATTATTGGAATATTAGAAAAAACTTACCAAAGGAAACTGCTAATTATGTACCGGCATTTTTAGCCACTTTTTACATTTACGAATTTAAGAAAGAACACGGAATTCAACCTAAAAAAGCGCCTGTAACGTATTTTGAAACGGATACGATTATGGTGAAAAAACAAATGTCTTTTAAACAAATTTCGGATTTATTGGATATTCCAGTAGAACAATTAGAGTTTTTAAATCCAATTTACAAATTAAAAGTAATTCCTTTTGAAGCCGATAAACCTCATTATTTGCGTTTACCAAAAAACAAAATGGGTCTTTTTGTTTCTAACGAAGAAAAAATTTATGCTTACCTAGAATATACTGACTCGCATAAAGAGAAGACAAAGAGTGAATATGCTGCTTTATCTTCAAAAGATTCAATAGCTTCTAGTCCTGATTCTACTTTTGTAAGTAAACCAAAGTTTGAACGTAAAACACAATATCACACCATTAAAAGTGGAGAAAGTTTAGGAAAGATTGCAGATAAATACAATGTTTCTATTGCAAATCTGAAATCTTGGAACCATATCAAAGGAAATACCATCCAAGCTGGAAAAAAATTAAAAATTTATTCTGATAAAAAGATAATTGTACAAAACGAGTCTAGTGCCAATAAAAACAATACATACGAGGTAAAAACTGGGGATTCACTTTTTTCAATTTCTAAACAATTTCCAGGGGTTTCTATAGACGACATAAAAAAATGGAACGATATTAGCGGGGACAATATTCAACCCGGAATGAAATTAAAAATAAACGGATAATTAATCGTTTTCATTATGAAAAAAATTGCAATTTTAACTCTTTTAGTCGTATCACTTTTTTCTTGTAAAGAATCTTCCAAAGAAGATGTTCAAGCTATATTATCAGAATCTAATGGTAAAATCAATAATGTTTCTATCATTATAGACGATAATTTATGGAATGGTGAAATTGGAGACAGTATCCGTAAAAAGTTTGCAGCTCCAGTAGATGGTTTGCCACAAGAAGAGCCTTTGTTTACTCTAAATCAATATCCAACAAAAGTGTTTGAAGGTTTTGTACGTAAAAGCCGTAACATTATTGTTGTCAAAAAAGGTAAAGAAGCAGGTTATGCCGCAAACACTAATAAATTTGCCAAGCCACAAAATATCTTTTTCATTTCTGGAACAGATACGGAAGATGTTTTAAATGTTATCGAAGAAAAATCGGCCGAAATCATCAAAACAATCAAAGCTTCTGAAATTGTTGAAAATCAAATTCGAATGAAAAAATCATTGGTTTCTGATGAACAGATTCAAAAGAAGTTTGGTGTAAGTTTACAAATCGGATTTGGATTTAAATACGATATGGTAAAAGAGAATTTCATTTGGCTACGAAAAGAATTTACTTCAGGTTATAACAGTATTTTAATTTATCAGGTTCCAATTGAAAAGGTTGAAAAAGACACCAATATTATTGCCAATATTACCGCAATGCGGGATGAAGTTGGAAAAGCTAACATTCACGGAGCATTACCAAACACCTGGATGATTACTGAAGCTGCTTATGCTCCTTATTTATTTGATGTAACTGTTGCGGGTAAAAAAACCTATTTAACAAAAGGAACTTGGGAATTGAAAAATGACTTTATGGCCGGACCTTTTGTAAATTATGCTATCAAAGACACTAAAAATAATCGTTATTTAATCATAGAAGGATTCACTTATAATCCATCCAAATCGAAGCGTGATTTGGTTTTCGAATTGGAAGCCATTATTCAGTCGGTTAAGTTTTTGAAGTAGAAAATGAAAGAATTTTTATTTTCAATTGTCTTTTTATTTTCGTTGAGCAACAACTTTGTTTTTTCTCAAAATATTTCTCAAACAGAATTTTCTAATTTAATTAAGAAATCTCCAGAATACGTAAAGAAATATTTAATTCTTAAAGATTGGCAATTGAAAAATGAATCTAAGGATGAAGTAAAGTTATGCTATAGTAATTCAAATTATTTTTTAGATTCAAATGTTACATTAAACATCAATAATAACAGTTTAATTTCTTTAAAGTTAGAAATTGAAAATAAAGATGTTTTTTATAAGTATAAACTAATAAGTTCAAAAAATAATAATTTTAGAAGGATTAAAGAAGATGAAAATGAAACACACTTTGTTTCAATTGATAATAATTATAGCTTAATTTTTTACACAAAAAAGTTTGGTCAAAAAGAAAAAAAAATAGTGATTATTTCTAAAATTCACAATTAATGATTACGTTCCAAATAAAGCGATTTAACGAACTTTCTACAACCGAACTATATACTTTGCTACAACTTCGTTCAGAAGTGTTTGTGGTTGAGCAAAATTGCGTTTATCAAGACATTGATGGTAAAGATGAGAAAGCACTTCATGTTTTAGGCTATTACAATGGCGATTTAGCTGCGTATTCTCGTTTGTTCAACAAAGGTTATTATTTTGAAGAAACATCAATAGGAAGAGTTGTGGTCAGCCCAAAATATCGCGATAAAAAGTTTGGTCACGATTTAATGCGGGTTTCTATTGAGGCAATTAAACAAAATTTCAACGAGACCATTATTACCATTTCGGCGCAAGAATATCTAAAAAAATTCTATGAATCACATGGATTTATCCAAACCAGCGAAATGTATTTAGAAGATGATATTCCACATATTCAGATGAAAAGGAGTTAGAAGTATGAAGTGATGAAATCGTTTTAACGTTTAGTTTGTCACGCTGCTAAACGTCTCTTTTAAACACAAGGAACACAAAGAAGGCGCAAAGTTCACTAAGATTTTGTTTCAGGTTTCAAGTTTTGAAATTTTGTTTGAATTTGCCCTTGATTTTTGCTCTTGCTACAGCTTATAACTAATCGTCAACATTACAATTCTTGGCAACGTGTAAGTGGTAGAACTCGAAATCATAAAATCAGAGAAAGAGTTGTTGATTTTAGTTCCATTATTCAAGTAATTCTGTGCTGAAAGTTCAAAACGGAATGGATTGTTTTTCTTTTGATAACTTAAATATGCATTGGCAATTCTAAAATCGGTTGCGATGTTATTGCTGTTTTCGTTGAAGGTTACTTCGTAATCGGTTTTAAAATTAAAATGTTTCCAAAAATCGATGTCCAAATCAAAACCGAATCGGTCAGAAGTTAATTTTGAATTTGTTAATCCCGAAAATTGACTAAAGGTTTTGTTGTAACTCACACTTGCGCTTGGCCATTTTTTATTAGCAGTTCGCAATCGAATTCCAACACTTTGATTGTTTCTGTCGTTTGTAATAGTTTGGTTGTTTACGGTTTGTATGTAGTTGAACCAAGATAAATTAGCATTTAAACTCAACCTAAATTTGTTAATTTTTTTATCAATATTTCCATAAACCCGATAGGTTGTTTCTGGATTATCCGTAATGGTTGGCGTAGTAAATTGATTGATACCATCTAAACCAATTTCATTACGAATGGTTCTAACTTTTTTAGTAAAACTTGCATTAGCAAAAAGCATCAAACCACGATACATACTGGTTTTTGTGTAATTTAATGTTGCGTTATGAAAACGTTCGTTTCGCAACAACGCATTTCCTTTAAAAACTGAATTATAACTTTGTAACGTATAGCGTTCTAACAAACGATTGGCTTCTGGAAATTCATTCACCAAACGATAATTGAATTTTAAGTTTTCTGATTGATTGAATTCATATTCACTTAACCAACTGGGTTGTAAAAATGTATTGTTTAATGAATAATCAGCTGTAATTTGTTTTGTTTTCAAATGATAGTAATGGGCATAAATGGCAGGTTTATTCACCCATTTTCCAATTTTAAACTTATATTCTAAACCTAAATACAAATCGTTTAGTAAATAATCCATGTCGTTCCCAAAACCATTGGTTGCAAAATCATTGATTGTACCATCGGTTAAGTATTGTTTTTCGGTGATTTGAAGTTGTGTTGTTCCTAAATTGTTTCCAACATTAGTATATAAATGATTGTAGTTGTTGATAATCCAATAATGTTTAAACAACGCATCAACACTATTGTTCTTCACTTTTTTTACTTGCTGAATGTTGTAAAACGAATCATTTTCTAACGGAATTAAACCAGTTAAGAATTCGGTATCGGTTAACCAAGTATTGATTGGTTTTTGATTGTCATAACTTTGATTAATTACTAACGTAGTAGTGTGCTTTAAATTTACTTGTTTGTGCCATTCTAAAAACTGCTTAATTTGGACATTATCAGCAGCATTTAAGTTTTCAAACGAAGATTCTTGTCCATCAAGTTTTGAATTTAAAACCGAAGTCATATCATTGGCACTCGATTGAAATTGACCATTGTAAAACCATTTTTCTTTAGTGTTGGGTGTGTAGTTTAGTTTTACGTTTCCGATGCCTAAAACCGATTTATTTTCGCCTTTATTGATGCGTTCTTCTGATGTTGCTGTTGTGTTTTGAAGATATTCAATATTGCTTTCGGTTAAGGTACTTGTAAAAAGCTTAGAAAATATAGCAAAACCTTCTACATCTAATTTTTCATTAATCTCTTGACGAAAGTTCAAAGCACTAAATTGCGATTTATTTTCTATGACATCGGTATTATCATTAGCAAAGGAATACAAATCGGTTAACTGTTGTCTTCCTGATATAAAGCTACTAGCACCACCTTGAAAACGCATTAAATCTTGAAACGAAAAGGTACGTTTACCAATGTTATTACTGTCGCCAATGAAACTCAAGTTGGTTTTAGTGGCATAATAGAACAAAGCGGCATGACCCAAATAAAATCCGTTATCATCAGCTACTTCGACACCGGCATCAACATCGCCAAAAATAAATTTCTTTTTGTCTTCTTTCAGTTTGATGTTCATAGCCAAGTCTTCAGAATCGGAAACTTGTTTTAGAAAACCAACTTCGTTGAAGTTATCAATGACTTCTACTTTATCTACTGCATCAGCTGGAATATTTTCTACGCCCAACTTTGTTCCTCCACCAAAAAAAGGTTTGTTTTCTACGTAAAACTTAGTTACTTTTTTACCTTGAACCGTAACACCACCGTTTTTGTCTACTTCAACTCCAGGCAGTTTTTCTAATTGTTCTTTTAGTTTGCGTTCGTTGCCGCTGGCAAAAGCTTTAACATCGTAAATTAAGGTGTCTTTTTTAACCACAATAGGCTTGTAGTCATAGGTTATGGTGATTTCTTTTAATTCTTGACCGTTTTCCTTAAGTTTAAAATGATGCTCTTTTTGCGAAAAATTAGCTGGAAGATTTAAGATTTCTTCTACAAAACCTAAATACGAAACTCGAACTTCATAAGGCACCTCTTTTTCTAATTCTAATTTATATCTACCTAAATGATCGGCAATAGCAAATTTTAACCCTTGTTTTTCAACTAAAGGTTTAGCAATAACATTAGCATTTTGCAAAGGGTTTCCAAGTGAATCTTT
>JBILST010000143.1:0-5923 GCA_044371865.1 Flavobacterium sp. | reverse complement strand
CCAAACTGTTCAACGATTCAAATGGTAATGGCTCTAGCGCCTTTACATGCTAAATATGACATCAAACGTATTGTAGTTTCTACTTATCAGTCTATTACTGGAACTGGAGTAAAAGCGGTGCGTCAGTTAGAAAATGAATATGCAGGCATTCAAGATGAAATGGCGTATAAATACCCAATTCACCGAAATGCAATTCCACAATGCGATAGTTTTGAAGAAAACGGTTACACCAAAGAAGAAATGAAATTGGTGCGCGAAACGCAAAAAATCTTAAACGACAACACCATTGCCGTAACAGCAACTGCCATTCGTATTCCAGTCGTTGGCGGACACAGTGAAGCGGTAAACATCCAATTTGAAAACGATTTTGATGTAAACGAAGTACGTCAAATTTTACAAAATACACCTGGTGTTACGGTTCAAGATAATTTAGACACTTATACCTATCCAATGCCAATTTATGCACAAGGAAAAGATGATGTTTTTGTGGGAAGAATCCGTAGAGATGAAAGCCAAGCTAACACATTAAATATGTGGATTGTGGCTGATAACTTGAGAAAAGGTGCTGCTACAAATACCGTTCAAATTGCGGAATATTTGGTTGCAAATAATCTAGTATAATTTTAGCCACAGATTACACAGATTAGCACGGATTTAATCCTTTTGAATCCTTTAAATCCGTGGCAAAAACAAATAACCACGAACTAGCGAATAAGTCATCAAAACTTAAAAATTCGTTAATTCGTGGTTTGTTTTTTTGCTTTACTTTAAAAGCAGTATCTTTGTGGTTGTGAAAAAGAAAATACTTTATACAAACATTGGCTTGATGCTCGCAGTACTATTTGCTGTGTGCTATCAATCGGTGCATACTTTTTCGCACGAACACCATCTTAAAACAGAATGTTGTGATGATTCGCATCATTTAACTTTAAAAACTTCTGAAAAAACAGTTAGCGAAAGTGAAGATTGTCCTGTTTGTGACTTCAAATTCGTGGCTTTTCTTTCACCAGAAGTTTTACACTTTGACTTTATTCCTTCGTTTTACGAAATTCCCTATCAATTTAATAGTAATGAAACTTGCATTACGTTTGAAGGAAATTCGTTCTACCTTCGTGGTCCACCAGCTTTAGTTTAAAAATATATTACGACATCATTACCAAAAATAATGATACGTTGTTGTTTCATTTAAACTAAAAGAAATGCGATTCCTATCGATATTATTTTTCTTTTTGGTTGGCTTTTTCGGATACGCTCAAGTTACAATTACGGGCGTTATTTCGGATGAAAATGGCTTACCATTGAGAGATGCTCACGTACACATTGCCAACAAGACTACTTCTACTGACAGTAATGGAAGTTATGTTTTATCGGGTATTCCAAAAGGGAAACAGAAACTCTATATTTCGTATATAGGCTATCATGCTATTGAAGAAACTATCGAAATTTCAACCGATTTAACTATTAATCGTCAATTGAAATTAGATGTAACGAAATTAGAGGATATTACCATTCAACAACTTTCGAACTCAAAAAACGAAAGCAGTAACAAACAAGTTTTAAAAAGTGCTACCATTGAAAAATTTAGTAATCAAACCTTGGGCGAAGCCTTGAAAGAAGTTTCGGGAGTTTCCATTTTAAAAACGGGAAGTACTATTGTTAAACCTGTAATTAACGGTTTACACAGTAGTCGTGTACCCATCATCAACAATAATGTTCGATTAGAAGACCAACAGTGGGGAACCGAACACGCACCTAATTTTGACATCAATGCAGCTGGAAAAATCACGGTGATTAAAGGCGCTTCTGCTTTGCAATATGGTGGTGATGCGATTGGCGGAATTGTTATCATCGAACCTGAAGTGATTAAAAAAGACACTTTGGTAGGAAAAACAATTCTCAACTTAGCCTCTAACGGAATGGGCGGTAGCTTGAGTTCGGGTCTTCAAAAAGGAAATCGTTATGGTTGGAGTTGGAATGCTTTGGGAACTTTCAAATATTTAGGAGATAGAGAAACGCCTGATTATGTGCTGTCGAATTCTGGAAATCGCGAACAAAATTTTTCAGGAGGCATTCGTTTTGCTAAAGAAAAGTATAATTTCAATGCGATGTATAGTTTTTACAATGCGCAAATTGGCATCATTAAAGCTTCGCATATCGGAAATGTAAATGATTTATACAATTCCATCAACAACCAACAACCAAGTGTTATTGAACCTTTTAGCTATTCGATTGATGCGCCAAAACAAGAAGTACAACACCATTTAGCTAAAATTAATTACCAAAGATGGCTCTCTGAAAACACTTCAATTGATTTACAATATGCGTTTCAATTCAACAATCGTTTAGAATTTGATATTCGAAGAACGAGTGCTACAACTAAAAAAGCGGCTTTAGATTTACAATTAGCAACGCATACTTTTTTAGCCGATTATAAAACGGTTATTGGAAATTGGCGATTGAAATCGGGCTTAAATTTGGGCTATCAAAATAATTTTGCCAATCCAGAAACAGGTGTTCGTCCTTTAATTCCAAGTTATGAAAAATTGGATGCTGGCTTGTACGGAATTGCCGTTTATAAATTCGATAATGCGACTTCGTTAGAATCGGGAATTCGTTATGATTTTTCGACTATCGAAGCAACAAAATATTATTTAAAATCAAGATGGATTGAACGTGGCTATGATGCTGAATTTTCTCATTTTATTGTGGGTGACGAAGGCAATCAATGGCTTACAAAACCTACTTTTGATTATCATAATTTTACGGCAAATATTGGATTTAAAAAGCAATTGCATCATGAAATGGAATGGCTAGTAAATGTAAGTTTGGCTTCGCGAAATCCAAATCCATCCGAATTATTTAGCGATGGTTTGCATCATTCAACAGGTCAAATTGAATTAGGTGATTTGCGCTTGGAAAAAGAACAAGCCTATAAATTCAATACGACTTTTAAGAAAGATTGGAAATCGTTTCAAGTGCAACTTAATCCTTTTATAAACCGAATTTCGAATTTCATTTATTTGCAACCTATTGGTTTTGAGACTACCATTCGTGGCGCTTTTCCAGTTTGGGAATTCAAACAAACAGAAGCTTTGTTGACAGGTTTCGATGTTAATACCAAATGGACTATCTCTAATCATTTTTCGCACGAATTAGGATTAGCTTATGTAAATGGACAAAATCTAAGTACTGATGAGTATTTAATAGACATGCCACCATTTGTAATCAATAACAAAATTCAATATAAAAACGAATCTTGGTTCAATTTAGTTGCCGAATTAAAAAGCGAAGTGGTATTCAGACAAAATCAATTCCCAAATTACAATTTTGAAACCAATATTGTTGTAAATAATGCGCTAATTCCTGTTACTGTTGATATTAGTTCGCCACCAAAAGGTTTTCACTTGTTGCATTTATATAGCGAAATGACGTTTAAAATCAATAAAAAAAATAGCTTAACCACTTCTTTTAGTGTTCAAAACATTGGAAACACAACGTATCGAGATTACCTAAATCGTCAACGCTTTTTTGTAGACGAAATGGGTAGAAACATTCAAATTCAATTAAAATTTAATTATTAAAACACAATTTAAAATTATGAAAAACTTAAAACTTATAGCATTATTAGTAATTCCTACATTATTTTCAACTTCTTGCTCAAACGATGACTCGGCAGTAAACGAAGAAGAAGTTATTACAACTGTTAGAGTTACACTTGTAGGTGGCGGTCAAACAATTATTTTAGAATCTAAAGATTTAGATGGTGATGGACCAAATGATCCAGTTTTAACTCCAATTGGAGGAGGTGCTTTAGTAGCAGGAACTACTTACACAGGTTCGACAGAATTTTTAAATGAATTAGAAAGTCCAGCAGAAGACATTACGGTTGAAGTACAAGAAGAAGGAGCTGAACACCAAGTTTTTTATCAACTAGCTTCCTCTTTAGGTACAATAACCTATACAGATGAAGATGTAGATGGAAATCCTATTGGCCTAAACTTCACATTTGTTGCTGGGACTTCGGGTTCAACTGGAACTTTAACAGTTACGCTAAGACATGATTTAAATAAATCAGCAGCAGGAGTTGCAAGTGGTGACATAACAAATGCTGGAGGAAGCACTGATGCTGCGGTTTCTTTTCCTATAGCAGTAAACTAAAAAATTAAATCAAATTTATTACAAAACGGCTGAAATTTCAGTCGTTTTTGTTTTTTAACAAATCTTTAGAATTCAAATGAATATCTTTGTTATCCAACAAAAACTTTTTATAAAAAAAACAATAACAGTATCGGCTATTGTTTGTACACTTGTTATGAACGCACAAACAAAAATCAATTATCCTGAAACAAAAAAAATCGACCACGTTGACACATATTTTGGCGAAAAAATTAACGATCCTTATCGTTGGTTAGAAGACGACCGAAGCGCTGAAACGGAAGATTGGGTAAAAGCTCAAAACGTGGTAACGTATGGATATTTAGAACAAATTCCATACAGAAATCAGTTAAAAACTCGCATGGAAAAACTATGGAACTACGAGAAAATTTCGGCTCCATTCAAAGAAGGCGATTTTACGTATTACTATAAAAACAACGGACTTCAAAATCAATCGGTTTTGTATCGAAAAGATAAAGCTGGTAAAGAAGAAATCTTTTTAGATCCAAACACATTCTCAAAAGACGGAACAACTTCATTAGGCGGATTAAATTTCAGCAAAGACGGAAGTTTAGTTGCTTATGCCATTTCTGAAGGTGGAAGCGATTGGAGAAAAGTAATTGTGATGGAAGCAAAAACTAAAAAAATCATCGGCGATACGATTGTTGATGTAAAATTCAGTGGCGTTTCTTGGTACAAAAATGAAGGTTTCTATTATTCAAGCTACGACAAACCGGTTGGAAGCGAATTGTCAGCAAAAACAGACCAACATAAATTGTATTATCACAAATTAAACACAGCCCAAAAAACAGATAAATTAGTTTTTGGTGGCGATATAAAAAGA
Source organism: Flavobacterium sp. (assembly GCA_044371865.1). GTDB lineage: Bacteria > Bacteroidota > Bacteroidia > Flavobacteriales > Flavobacteriaceae > Flavobacterium. Next base: position 924 of record JBILST010000143.1, on the reverse strand, counting down.
AGATACGTTGGCGGTGGCGTTTCAGAAGATGAGAAATATTTATTCATTTCGGCAGCGAATTCAACTTCTGGAAACGAGTTATATTATTTAGATTTATCAAAACCTAATGCTAAAATCGTAACTTTAATTGACAACTACGAAAATGATAATGATGTTTTAGACAATAAAGGTTCTAAAATTTATTTGGTAACGAATTTCAAAGCGCCAAACAAACGCGTGGTGACTTTTGATTTATCAAATCCAGCTAAAGAAAATTGGAAAGATTGCATTGCTGAAACCGAAAATGTATTGTCGCCAAACACGGGTAGTGGATTCATTTTTGCAAGTTATATGAAAGATGCTGTTTCGTTTATTAAACAATACGATTACAACGGAAAATTAGTACGTGATATTCAATTGCCAGGTGTAGGAACTGCTGGTGGTTTTGGTGGAAAAGAAAAAGAAACTACACTTTATTTTTCGTTTACTAATTATGTAACCCCAGGAACTACTTATACATTCGACCCAAAAACAGGAAAATCAGCAATTTATCAAAAACCAAAAGTTGATTTTAATTCGGCAGATTACGAGTCAAAACAAGTGTTTTATACTTCAAAAGACGGTACAAAAGTTCCAATGATTATCACGTATAAAAAAGGAACAAAATTAAACGGACAAAATCCAACTATCTTATATGGTTATGGTGGATTTAATTCGAGTTTAACTCCTGCTTTTAGTATTTCTAATGCTGTTTGGTTAGAAAACGGTGGTGTTTACGCTGTTGCGAATTTACGTGGTGGTGGTGAATATGGTAAAAAATGGCACGATGCAGGAACCCAAATGAAAAAACAAAACGTTTTTGATGATTTCATTGCTGCAGCCGAATATTTGATTAATGAGAAATATACCTCATCTGATTATTTAGCGATAAAAGGAGGTTCAAAT
>JBILST010000142.1:0-5939 GCA_044371865.1 Flavobacterium sp. | reverse complement strand
GATTCAAAATTAAAAAATGAATTTGTAATCATTGGTGCCCATTATGATCATATTGGTAAAATTGCTTCTGTAAATGGGGATGATATTGGAAACGGGGCAAATGATAACGCTTCTGGAACAACCGCTGTAACCGAAGTGGCTAAATATTTTGCCAAGTTTAAAAATAACAAGCGAAGTATTCTTTTCGTGTTCTTTTCAGCAGAAGAAAAAGGACTTTTAGGTTCAAGACACTTAGCTGCTAAATTGAAAGAACAAAAATTGGATTTGTATTTCATGTTCAATATTGAAATGATTGGTGTTCCAATGAAAGACAAAGGAATGGATTTCTATTTAACAGGTTTTGGAAAATCTAATATGGCGGCCAAAATGAATGAATATTCGGGAGAAAAATTGGTTGGATATTTACCAATTGAAACCAAATATATGCTGTTTAGAGCTTCTGATAATTATCCGTTTTTCACTGAGTTCAATGTGCCAGCGCAAACCGTTTCTACATTTGATTTTGAAAATTTTGAATTTTATCATCAACCTGATGACGAGTTTGAATTGATGGATACGAAACACATGACTCAGGTGATTTCAAAAACAATTCCAGTTTTAGAAAAAATGATTAATGCACCTACGAAAGAAATCAAGTTAAATGAAAAATAAAAACATCATCATCACCGGAACTTCGCGTGGAATAGGTTACGAATTAGCCTTGCAATTTGCAAATGCTGGACATCAAGTTTTAGCAATTTCACGCAAAACGCCTCAGGTATTAATTGAAAATCCAAACATAACGTGTTTATCAATTGATATTTCAAATCCAGAAGAATTACTTCAAGTGGAAAAATTTATCACTGAAACCTGGAAAAAGGTTGATGTATTAATTCATAATGCTGGAAGCTTGTTGCATAAACAATTCACGCAAATTACTTCAGAAGAATTTCAAAACATATACAAAGTCAATGTTTTTGCGGTTGCCGAATTAACAAAAATTTGTATTCCATTCATGGAAAAAGGAAGTCACGTGGTTACAATTAGTTCAATGGGTGGTATTCAAGGCAGTATGAAATTTGCCGGATTAGCAGCTTATTCATCAAGTAAAGGTGCCGTGATTACGTTGTCAGAATTATTAGCCGAAGAATACAAAGAACAAGGAATTGCTTTCAATGTTTTAGCACTTGGAGCGGTTAATACCGAAATGTTGCAAGAAGCTTTTCCAGGGTATGAAGCGTCACTTTCAGCAAAAGAAATGGCAGATTATATTTTCAATTTTGCCTTAACAGGAAACAAATATTACAACGGAAAAGTGTTGCAAGTTTCATCTTCAACTCCATAATTTTTCGTAAATTGTATTTCATTTAAATTTATATAACCATGAAAAAAGTAAACGCCATTCAATTATTTGAAAACAAAAAAGTAAGAACCGCTTGGGATGCAGAACAAGAAAAGTGGTATGTTTCTATTATTGATGTAATTGCTGTATTAACAGAAAGTGTTGATGCAAATGCCTATTGGAGAAAGCTTAAACAACGACTTAAAGCAGAAGGAAATGAAACCGTGACGAATTGTCACGGGTTGAAAATGCAAGCACCTGATGGAAAAATGCGTTTAACCGATGTGGCTGATACAGAGCAACTTTTTAGATTAATTCAAACAATTCCATCACCAAAAGCAGAACCTTTTAAATTGTGGCTAGCTCAAATTGCATCTGAAAGATTAGATGAAATGCAAGATCCAGAACTTACTATTGATAGAGCTTTAGAGCAATATTTACAATTAGGATATTCCGAAAACTGGATTAATCAACGATTAAAAAGCATCGAAATTCGTAAAGAATTAACCGATGAATGGAAAAATAGAGGACTTAAAGAAGGACAACAATTCGCTATTTTAACTGATATTATCACACAATCTTGGTCGGGAAAAACCACTAAAGAATATAAAATTTTAAAAGGTTTGAAAAAGGAAAATCTTCGTGATAACATGACCAATACCGAATTAATTTTGAATATGTTAGCCGAAGCTTCTACAAAAGATATTTCAAAAGCAGTAAATCCATATACTTTTGAAGATAACATGAGTGTTGCCAAACAAGGTGGAAATGTTGCTAATGTTGCAAGAAAAGAATTAGAAGCTAAAACTGGTCAAAAAGTGGTTACAAGTTCGAATGCTAAGTTGTTATTAAAGTCTAAAAGCTCAAAGAATAAAAAATAATGAGCGAAGTTTTACAAAAATACCTTCCCGAACATGCAGTTCATCATTGTTTTGAGTTAATCAAAGCTAATCATGTGCATCTTAAAATTGTCAACGAACGGCAAACCCGTCATGGTGATTATCGAAAAGATGCGCAAGGATATCATTTAATTACAGTGAATGCAAGTTTGAATAAATACCGTTTTTTAATTACACTAATTCACGAAATTGCCCATTTGGTAGCGTTTGAAAAATACGGTCGACTTATAAAACCGCATGGTGACGAATGGAAACTTACTTTTCAGCGGTTGATGGTGCCATTTATTCGTCCAGAAATATTTCCTCATCAATTATTGCCTTTGCTGGCTAAGCATTTTAGAAATCCAAAAGCAAGTAGTGATACCGATGCAAAATTAGCTTTAGCATTAAAGCAGTTTGACCAAAAAGAAACCGATAAAAATTATATCTTTGAGATTCCGTTTGGAAGTCATTTTAGAATTCATAACGGAAAAATATTTAAAAAAATAGCTTTGCGTGTAAAACGATATGAATGTTTGGAGTTAAGTTCCGGAAGAATGTATTTGTTTCAACCCAACGCTGAAGTGGAATTGTTACCAAATTAATTTGATATTATTAATGTCTGCTGACTTATATATTATGAACAAAAATTATTACGCAATATTGATGGCTGGTGGAGTTGGTTCTCGCTTTTGGCCTGTGAGTACAACTGAATTTCCTAAACAATTTCACGACATGTTAGGGACAGGTGAAACGTTGATTCAAAAGACGTTTACAAGACTTTCTCAAATTATACCTAAAGAGAATATCCTCATTCTTACCAATGAAGATTATAACGCTATTGTGTTAGAACAATTGCCAATGGTAAAACAGGAGCAAATTATATTAGAACCAGTAATGCGTAATACAGCTCCTTGTATTTTGTATGCGTCATTGAAAATTAAAAAACAAAATCCAAATGCCATTATGGTAGTGGCGCCATCGGATCATTGGATTGAAGATGAGGTTCAGTTTTGTTCAAATTTACAGCATGCTTTTGATTTTTGTGATCGAGATGAAAATTTAATGACATTGGGAATTTTACCCACATTTGCAAACACGGGTTATGGTTATATTGAATTTGATAAATTAGATTCACGACCAATCAAAAAAGTAAAACAATTTAGAGAAAAACCCGATTATGCAACAGCTAGAAAATTTATTCAAAGTCGAAATTATCTTTGGAATGCGGGTATTTTTGTTTGGAGTGCTAAAACCGTTTTAGCAGCTTATGAAGAGTTTCAGCCTGTTATGTTTGCTCATTTTATGAATGGTTATGAAGCTTTAAATACAGATAAAGAAGCAGCTTTTATCAAGGATAATTATCCTTTAGCTCAAAATATTTCAGTAGATTATGCTATTTTAGAAAAAGCGCAAAATGTCTATGTGTTACCAGCTACTTTCGATTGGAATGATTTAGGAACTTGGGGTTCCTTATATGATAAATTACCAAAAGACGAGCAAGAGAATGCTGTGGTAAATGCAACTGTTTATTTAGAAAATGCAACCAATAATATCATTAGAACTGAAGGTAAAAAATTAGTCGTTATTGATGGCTTAACAGATTATATTATAGTTGACAAAGATGATGTTTTACTTATTTATCCAAAAAATAAAGAACAAGATATTAAACAAATAGTCTCTAAATTAAAATAAACACTATTTTACATCATCTTCCAAGTACATTTTTCGTACACGTTTGAATAATTCAGAAGAATACACAAAATCGGTAACGGCTTCGTTATCGGTTTTGAAGATTTCTTTGTTAGAACCTTCCCATTCTAATAAGCCATTTTTTAAGAACACAATTTTTTCTCCTATCTCCATTACAGAGTTCATATCGTGCGTGTTAATTACGGTGGTGATATTGTATTCTTGCGTAATTTCCTGAATTAAATTATCAATTACAATAGCCGTTTTTGGGTCTAAACCCGAGTTTGGTTCATCACAAAAAAGATATTTTGGATTATTTACAATTGCACGAGCAATGGCAACACGTTTTTGCATTCCTCCTGAAATTTCTGAAGGGCGCTTGTGATGTGCATTTACTAAGTGTACTCTGTCAATTACAAAATCCACACGTTCTTTAATTTCTTTAGCTGATTTATTTGAGAACATTTTTAAAGGAAATCCAATGTTTTCTTCTACTGTCATTCCGTCAAATAATGCACTTCCTTGAAATACCATTCCAATTTCAGTTCTTAAAGTTCTTTTTTCATCATTTGATAATTCAGAATATATTCTACCATCAAAAGAAATAGTTCCACTATCAGGAGTATGTAACCCTAGTAACGATTTTAAGAAAACGGTTTTCCCCGAACCACTTTGCCCAATAATAAGATTAGTCATTCCAGCTTCAAAACGAGTAGAAACGCCTTTTAAAACAGTTTGTTCACCAAACTTTTTTACAATTTTTTTTACTTCAATCATTAGCTCAAAAGGAGTTGGGTTAATATAAAGTTCATTAAAATAATTACTACTGATGTCCAAACGAAAGAAACAGTACTCGCTTTACCAACTTCTAAAGCACCACCTTTCATGTAAAAGCCATGAAAAGAAGGAATAGTTGCTAACAATAAAGCAAAAACAATTGTTTTTATAAAAGCATAAGCAATATGAAACGGAATAAATTCGGTTTGAAGTCCAGTTGTGAATTCAAAACTAGTGGTAAAACCGCCATAAACTGCCGCCATCCAACCGCCAAAAACGCCTAAAAACATACTTAATCCAATCACAAATGGATATAAAAGTAAGGCAATAATTTTTGGAAAAACTAAATAGTTTAACGAGTTGACTCCCATTACTTCAAGAGCGTCAATTTGTTCCGTAACTCGCATGGTTCCAATACTTGAGGTAATGAATGAACCCATTTTACCTGCCATAATGATAGAGATAAACGTAGGTGCAAATTCTAAAATTACCGATTGTCTTGTAGCAAAACCAATTAAAAATTTAGGAATTAACGGATTAGTTAAGTTTAATGCTGTTTGAATAGCCACAACACCACCCACGAAAAACGAAATAAAGGAAACAATACCAAGCGAATCAATGATTAAATCATCTACTTCTTTTAAAATTAATTGTTTCATTACCGACCATTTAGTAGGCTTGTTGAAAATTTCTTTCAACATGATGAAATATTTTCCTATTTGCGATAAGTAGCGAATGAGCATCATATTATTAAGTGTTCAGTGATCAGTTTCTAGTATGCAGTAAAAATACTATATTTTGTTTGAATAAAAATATGAATTTTTAAAATGGGTTAATTTTTAAATTCAATTCCAACTTTATAAGTGTTGCCTCTTTCAATTAAATAATGGTATTTTTGCCATAAAGCTTCATCTCCTTGGTGTAAATATCGGAAGTAAGGAATTATTTTGTTTTCTTTTGAAACTCCAATTAATTTAATTCCCGGAGGAAAATCAATACCTAGATTATTATACTCATCTTGAGTAAGATTTTTTATTGTTATAAAAATCCCATTTAATGGAAACTCAAATTCCTCATCAATTGAGAGTTCTAATAATGCAAATTCCTCATTATTCTGACATGCAATTATAAAGTCTTCTTTGAAAATTTTTTCTTTTGGGACAAAATAAATAGAATCAACAGAATAGAAATTAACTTTTATTGGGCTGTTTTTAGCACCTTTTATTTTGATTGACTTTACTTTTTTTAAATCTTGAATTATCCTATAATCA
>JBILST010000012.1:0-19644 GCA_044371865.1 Flavobacterium sp. | reverse complement strand
TATTAATGAAAAACCAATAATTGTAAGACTATTTTTTATTAAAAAATCTTTCATTTTTAGCACTGGAATTGAATTAACTAATTTCAAAAATAAACAATTTAAATCAAATAAAAAACCGACTCATTTCTGAATCGGTTTTGGTATTTAAAATTTGGATTAACCTCCAAAGTCGTCAAATCTAATGTTTTCTGGATCTAAACCGAAGTCTTCTCCCATTTTTTGAACCGCTTTGTTCATCATTGGTGGTCCACAGAAATACAATTCAATATCTTCTGGATTGTCATGTTTTGATAAATAATTATCAATTACCACATTGTGAATAAATCCTACGAATCCGTCACCTTCTCCGTCGATTCCTTCTTTCACTTTCCAGTTATCTTCAGGCTGTGGTTCAGATAAAGCCAAATAGAATTTAAAGTTTGGAAAATCTTTCTCTAACGCTCTGAAATGGTCCGTGTAGAACAATTCACGTTTAGAACGACCTCCGTACCAATACGTAACTTTTCTTCCAGTTTTAACTGTACGGAATAAGTGATATAAATGTGAACGCATTGGCGCCATACCAGCTCCACCACCTACATACAACATTTCAGCTTCTGATTCGTTGATGAAGAATTCTCCGTAAGGTCCTGAAACTACTACTGGATCACCTGCTTTTCTTGAGAAAACGTATGAAGAAGCAATACCTGGGTTTACTTTCATCCAATCGTTTGTAGCTCTATCAAAAGGAGGCGTTGCAATACGAACGTTCAACATAATTTTTCTACCTTCCGCTGGGTAAGAAGCCATAGAGTAAGCTCTTTCTACCAATTCGTCATTTTTCATAACTAATGGCCACAATTTAAACTTATCCCACTCCGCTTTGAATTTTTCAGGATCACCAGGATGTTCTTCTGGATGCGCCATAATATCCATATCTGAGAATTTTACTTCACATTTAGGAATTTCAATTTGGATATATCCACCTGCTTCGTAGTGCATATCTTCTGGTAACTCAACAATAAATTCTTTAATAAAAGAAGCTACGTTGTAGTTAGAATATACTTTTGCTTCGAATTTTTTGATACCAAAAATTTCTTCTGGCACTTCGATTACCATGTCTTGTTTTACTTTAACTTGACATCCTAAACGCCATCCGTCTGCTAATTCTTTACGTGAAAAGTTAGGTATTTCTGTTGGTAATGGTTCACCACCACCTTCTAATACTTTACATTTACATTGTAAACAAGAACCTCCACCACCACAAGCTGATGGTAAAAAGATTTTACTATTTCCTAAAGTAGTAAGAAGTGTACTACCTCCACCTACTTCGATTTCGTTTTCACCGTTAATTTTAATCTTAACAGCACCTGAGTTTACCAACTTTGATTTAGCGTATAATAGCATAAACACCATTAGTAAAATAAGCACTAAGAAAGCTAAAATTGAATATGTAATTAATTCTGTTATACTAAACATGAGTTCAATTTTTAATGTTATACTATTATTTAACTACTTGAGTTGAATCTACTTTTACAGAATCTACAGCTACTTGAACTGAATCAACTACAGGAGTTTCAACAACAGCTGGAGCTGGAGTTACTACTTTTGCTTCTGGTTTTTTGTTTAACGCGTTAAGGTCAATTCCACCAAAACTCATAAATCCAATAGCCATTAAACCTGTTAAGATAAAAGTAATTCCTAAACCTCTTAGCGGCGCTAATACATTCGAATATTCCATTTTTTCACGGATAGCAGCCATTGCAACAATTGCAATTGTCCAACCAAATCCAGATGCAAATCCGAAAGTTACAACGTGTCCTAATGAAGAATAAGTTCCACCATCAACTCTTTGTTGCATGAACAACGAACCTCCTAAGATAGCACAGTTTACCGCAATAAGTGGTAAGAAAATACCCAATGAGTTATATAATGAAGGTGAAAATTTCTCAACAATCATTTCTACTAACTGTACCATTGTAGCTACAGAAGCGATAAATAAAATGAAAGTTAAAAAGCTTAAATCTAATTCAGCAAATGATGGGTCTAACCAAGCTAATGCACCAGCACCTAAAACATAGTGATAGATTAAATAGTTTAATGGAACCGTAATTACTTGTACAAAGGTTACAGCAATTCCAAGACCTATAGCTGTTGATACTTTTTTAGAAACGGCCAAAAATGAACACATTCCTAAGAAGTATGCAAAAATCATGTTATCAATGAAAACTGATTTTAAAAATATATTGATATATTCAAACATAGCTATTATTTTTTCTCGATTAATTTCTTGTTAATTCCTCTTTGTACCCAAATTACGATACCTACCATAACTAAGGCCATTGGAGCCAATAACATGAATCCGTTATTAACATATCCTGTACCATATAATCCTGTTTTTTCAACAGAATTTCCAAGAATTTCGATTCCGAATAATTTTCCTGAACCTAATAATTCTCTGAAAAATGCTACTACCATTAAAATAATTCCGTATCCTAAACCGTTACCTAAACCGTCTAAGAAAGAAGGCCAAGGTTTGTTTCCTAAAGCAAATGCTTCAAAACGTCCCATTAAGATACAGTTGGTAATAATTAATCCTACGAATACTGATAATTGCTTGCTGATATCATAAGCATACGCTTTTAAAACTTGGTCAACCAAGATTACTAAAGCTGCTGCTACAACCAACTGAACAATGATACGGATTCTACTTGGAATTAAGTTTCTTAATAATGATATAATTACGTTACCAAAAGCTACAACAGCAGTTACAGAAAGTGCCATTACAAAGGCGTTTTTCATTTGAACTGTTACCGCTAAAGCTGAACAAATACCTAATACCTGAACCGTTACTGGGTTATCGTCATTAAATGGATTCGTAATTAATTTAATATTACTTTTTGAAAATAATCCTTCTTTGTTGTTATCTGCCATGACGATTATTTTTTATTAGATTTTAAATATTTTTCATATGGTTTTAAACCTCTAACTAACATTTCGGTTACACCATTACCTGTTAAAGTAGCACCAGAAATTGCATCAACTTCACCATCGGCTTTATCATCTTTTCCTTGATATCCTTTAACCACTTTTAAACCTTGTAAGTTTCCGTTTGCATCAAATACATTCTCACCAATAAAACTTTTTTGGAAATAATCTTGAGTGATTTCACCACCTAAACCAGGAGTTTCTGCTTTGTGGTCAAATACAATACCGTCAACTTTTAAGTTTTCGTCAACTGAAACATAACCCCAGATAGCATCCCATAATCCCATTCCTCTTACTGGAATAACATAGAATTTTTTACCATCTTTCTCTGCATTGAAAATTGGGAATTTCCCTTTTTCTTTAGCAATATCAACTGTAAAAGCGTCTTTACTGATTTCGTTTCCGTTCTCATCAAAAACCACTTCACTAATAATGTGTTTTTTATATGCTACTTCAGAAGCATCTCTATCTACAGCTACTCCAAACGATTTTAGAATGTACTGCATTTTCTCTTTCTTAATGTTTGCGTCTTGGTCTGGCTTAAGTGCAGTTGCAGCAAATGCCAAAGCAGAAGCTACTAACACTACCATTACAGTCGCAAACAAAAACGTATATCCGTTACTTTCTCTATTCATGACTATGCAGATTTTAATTGTTTAGACTTAGCCAATCTTTTCTTTCTCTTAGCAATGTTTCCATTTACCACGAAATAATCAATTGTTGGCGCTAAAGTGTTCATTAATAAGATAGCTAACATTACTCCTTCTGGGTAAGCTGGATTGAAAACTCTAATCATAATACTAAAGAATCCTATTAATAAACCGTAGATGATTTTTCCTTTATCAGTTTGAGCTGCAGAAACTGGATCAGTTGCCATGAATACAATACCAAAAGCAAAACCTCCAACTACTAAATGATTTGTCCAATCAAAGTTCATTAAAGCAGTTAAACCAACAGCATTGAACATCATAGCTGTTAATGCCGCTCCAATTACTCCAGAAACCATAATTTTCCAACTACCAACTCCTGTTGCAATTAAAATAAATGCACCAATTAAGATAGCTAAAACCGAAGTTTCTCCAATAGAACCTGGAATTAATCCAATAAACGAATTCCAAAAATCCCATTGAGCCGGTAATTCTTTACCATTAGCTAAAGCTCCCAATATAGTTTCTCCTGAAATTGCATCAGTAGTACTTGCCTCACTAACCCAAATTTTATCTCCCGACATAAATGTAGGATAAGCAAAGAATGCGAAAGCACGCGCTAATAAAGCTGGGTTGAAAATGTTCATTCCCGTTCCACCAAAAGCTTCTTTACCAATTACAACTGCAAAAGCTACTGAAATAGCTAACATCCATAAAGGTAAATCAACTGGCATAACCATTGGAATTAACAAACCAGACACTAAATATCCTTCGTTAACTTCGTGACCTCTAAAAATTGCAAAAGCAAATTCAATACCTAATCCTACTGCATATGATACAATAATCATTGGTAACACTTTCCACAATCCGTGTAAGAAGATATCCATAAATGGAGGTAAAACACCTTCATTTAATTGAATAAAGTGTTGATAACCTGAATTATAAATTCCGAACAATAATGCAGGAACTAAAGCTAAAACCACAGTAATCATGGTTCTTTTTAAATCCACTGCATCTCTAATATGAGCTCCGTGCTTTGTAGTATGATTAGGCACATATAAAAATGTATCTAATGCATTAATTGCAGGTGCAAATTTTTCAAATTTTTGCCCTTTCTCAAAAGGCTTTTTAATTTGGTCTATTTTATCTCTTAAAAACTTCATAGCTATTATCCTACTTCTTTAATCATTAAATCAAGAGCTTCACGAATGATTTGTTGCGCTTCTAATTTAGATGTGTTAGTATAATCAATTAAAGCAAAATCTTCTGGAGCTACTTCGTAAATTCCTAAGCTTTCCATTTTATCGATATCACTTGCCAAACAAGCTTTTAATAATTGCATTGGGAAAATATCAAGAGGCATAACTTCTTCCATTTCACCTGTTACAACTAAAGCTCTTTCTTCACCGTTCAAATTGGTGTTAGGTGCATATTTTTTTCCTGGCATTAACCATGATAAACCTGTTCTTGATGCACTGTGAACACTTGGCGAAGCAAATGGCATCCATCCAAACATTCTGTAAACATTTCCTTCAGGAATAACAGTTACTGTATTACTTAAGAAACCTAAATTTCCATACATTTTTACTTTAGTACCAGTTAAAACGTCTCCAGAAATAACTCTCACGTTATCTCCTTCAATTTTACCAGCAACTAAATCGGCAATAGCAGCACCAGAAATTACATTGTAGTATTGAGCATCTTTAACTTCAGAACCTACTAAAGCCACAGTTCTTGTAGCATTGAATTTTCCAGTTAAAAATAATTCACCAATGGTCGCAACGTCTTGAGGTGTAACAGTCCATACTCTTTCACCTGCATTAATTGGATCAATTTTAGAAATTAAAACACCAACATTTCCTGCAGGGTGTGGACCATAAACTCTGTGCAAAGCAACACCTTTAACATCGCTAAAGATAGATTTACCTTTACCTTTTAAAGATAAATGCACTTTTCCAGTTGTTAATTTTGCTAAAGCATCAACACCCGCTTGAAAAGCAACTAATTTGTCTGCTAAAACAAAGTCTACATCAGCAGCTAATGGAGCTGAAGCATACGTTGAAATAAAAATAGCTTTTGGCGTGTCAGCAGAATTAGCAATTACATCATAAGGACGTTGATTGATAAATGGCCAACAACCAGAAGCTAACAAATGTACTTTTACTTCTTCTGTTGATAAATCGTTAGGATTTTTCTTGCTATGCTCAACGAAAACATCTTGAGAATCAGCAGCAATAAGAATCTCTAAAATGACTCTTTTTTCACCACGTTTGATTTCTTGAATCTTTCCGCTTACAGGAGCAACAAACTTAACTTTCTCATCTGCTTTAGAATAGAAAATTACTTCTCCCGCTTTAACGTTATCTCCTTCTTTTACGACCATCTTTGGAGTTACTCCATGAAAGTCAGAAGGTTTAACAGCATAGACTTTCGAGCGAGTGGCATCAGCTACCTTGTGAGCTGCTTCACCCTTCAACTTAAGGTCTAAACCTTTTTTAATTCGAATGTCTTTTGACATATTTTTGAAGATATGATTGTTAAAAAATTTACTATAAAACGTGCAAATTTAATCAAATACCCAACACCTTACCAAAAATAAAGCGAGTCATTTTGTTTATTTATATCAATTCTAAATTAAAGAATGCTAATAAATTTCAGAGAATTACGTTTGTACTCAAAGTTTTACTATTTTTACATCTTTATTACTCCAAAATGAATAAAATTATTTTCATAATCAGCTTGTTACTTTTTCATGTTGCTTTCTCTCAATCAGGAAAAGAACACGAACCTCCATTTAACATTAAAACCATTTCATTTTCTGTTAATAACAACAATGTAATTCCCTTTTTTAGACTCGGTGAAACTTTTGAATTAAGGTTTGATGACCTTTACGGAGACGAAGCAGATTATTATTACACCATCACTCAATACAACTACGATTGGTCTGCACCATCCGATTTAGGCAAAGTAGAATACCTAAATGGAGTTGATAACCAACGAATAATCACCTATGAAAATTCGTTTAACACTTTACAACTATATTCGCATTATAAACAAGCATTTCCTAACAGATTCAATCAAATTACTAAAAGCGGCAATTATTTAATAACCGTTCTTAACGATGAAGGCGACATCGTATTTTCTCGCAGGATTGTAATTTATGAAGAACAAGTTGCAGTAGGTTTACTTGTTAGAAGAGCTCGTGATTTTGAAAGTATAGACGGAAAACAAAACATAGAAATGACCATAAACTATGGCGATAAAACATTGCAAAATCCAATTCAAAATGTAAAAGTTACTCTTTTTCAAAATGGCAATTGGAAAACAAGTATTTCAAACATCAAACCACAATACACGCTAGGTTCTGAATTAATATACCGATATAATAAGGAAACGCAATTTTGGGCTGGAAATGAAACCTATAGTATTGACAACAAAATAATTAGAGCTACCAATAATACCGTTGCAAAAGTTACTACGGGAGAAAGCATTTACAACACCTATTTATATGTAAATACACCAAGAAAGAAAAATCCTTACACCTATTTTCCTGATATAAACGGAAACTTTTTCATTCAAAACGCTAACGCCACTAACCCGCAAATTGAAGCGGATTATTCTTGGGTTTATTTTGCGCTCAATACCTCAAAGTTGTTAGATAAAAATATTCACATTGTGGGAATGTTTAATAATTATTCCGTGAGCGATGAGTATAAAATGGAATTTGATGAAAAAACAGGGTTATATGAAAAAGCAATTCTGTTAAAACAAGGTTTTACAAATTACCAATATATTATCACTGACAAAAACGGAAAAATAGATTATGAAAACGCAATTGACGGTAATTTCTACCAAACAGAAAATAATTATACTGCGATAGTATATTACAGAGGCAATAACGAACGATATGATCGAGTTATCGGAATTGCAAACACCAACAGCGAAGTTATCCGTAATTAAAATGAGCAGAAAAGATTTAAAATACAGAGGAACTCAGTGCATCAATTGCGAAACCGCTTTAGATATTAGCGAAAAATATTGTCATCATTGTGGTCAATTAAACTCCACAAAAAAACTAACAATAAAAGATTTTATTGAAGAGTTTTTTGCCAATTTTTACGCTTACGATTCTAGATTACGAAACACATTTTTTTCATTATTTTCAAAACCTGGTATTGCTGCAAGAGAATTTTGTGAAGGAAAAAGACACCATCATGCCAATCCGTTTCGTTTATTTTTAAGCATTTCTATTATCTTATTCATAGTTATGGATTTTGGAAGCGCATTAAAAGATACTTCTCAAGAAGCCGAAAACCGAAATACAAACACCAAAATATCCGATAGTTTAAAAACAAATCTAACTTCTAATAGCAATCCTGAATTAATTAACCTTAACAAAAAGCCAACCAAAGAATTTCATCGTGACTCAATCTATGAAGCAAGTGAACTAGGAAATGATTCTGAAAGCTTAAATCATTTGAATTTAAAACTAACCATTTTTAGAAATTATAATATTAAAAATTCAAGTTTATCTAATGAACAAGCATTAAAAAATTTAGGATTCAAAAATAATAGGGTTAATCGTTATTTGTATGAAAAAGCAAAAAGTCTAAAATCAAATGATGTGTTACGAGAAATGGGTGATTATATATTAGCTAAATTACCTTTTTTAATTTTTCTTTCCATCCCTTTTATTGCATTAATTTTTTGGGTGGTGTTCTATAGCAAGGAAGTTAATTACACAGATCATTTAGTGTTTACTTATAATTTTTATTCTTTCGTATTCATTTGTTTATTAATTTTTGAGTTTATAAGTTTAATTTCAGAAGATTTATCAATATTTTTAGTAGGAACAAGTTTTTCAATTTTGTTTCCAATATACCTCTATAAATCTTTAAGAAATTTTTATCAAAATAGCCGTTGGAAAACAATTTTTAAATTCATACTTTTGAACATATTGTTCATACCTATTTCATTATTAGCAGCTTTAGTATTAATGACAATATCGGTAATCTTATTTTAAAACATGGTAAGTCAAATTACAAAAGGAATAAAAATTTCTGTTTTAACTAGTTTTGAAGGAACTTACTTCAAGAACTACAAGATTCATTTTGCCTTTACCTATCAAGTTACTATCGAAAATCAAAGTAAAGATTCGGTTCAATTAACCACACGTCATTGGGAAATTTACGATGCACTAAATAACATTGAAGTAGTAGATGGTGAAGGTGTAATTGGTGAAAAACCCGTTATAAAACCAGGTGAAAGTTATACTTATTCTTCTGGATGCTTACTTTCTTCCCCTATTGGCGCTATGAAAGGCTACTTCAATATGGTCAACTTTACCTCAACCAGAAGTTTTAGAGTCATCATCCCTACTTTCAAACTTAGTGCTCCTTTTGCTATTAATTAACTTTCATTTCAGCTAAGTAACTTTTGTTATCGATTATTCAAAATATACTTTGTATTTTTGTAATCGTTTACGAAAAACTAGTAAATCAACACACAAAATTGTCTAATTTTCACTCAAGGACTTTGTCTTAACTGAGCGAAGCTAAAATTCAAAACCATGTTAAAAGGATTCTTTAATGTCCCAAAAGCGGTTAACGAACCCGTAAAATCGTACGCGCCAGGTTCTCCTGAAAGAGCAGCTGTTGCAGCAACTTATACAAAAATGTGGAATTCTCAAGTAGAAGTTCCTTTATATATTGGTAGCGAAGAAATTAAAACAGGCGATACCAAAAAAATGTCTGCACCACATGATCACCAACACATTGTTGGTATTTATCATCAAGCAGACAGAGCTTTAGTTGAAAAAGCAATTACTTCTGCTTTAGAAGCTCGCAAAAAATGGGCAGCAATGGCTTGGGAAAACAGAGCAGGTATTTTCTTAAAAGCAGCTGAATTATTAGCAGGTCCATACCGCGCTAAAATCAATGCAGCTACTATGATTGCACAATCAAAAACGATTCACCAAGCAGAAATTGATGCCGCATGTGAGTTGATTGACTTCTTACGTTACAACGTAGAATTCATGACTAAAATATACGCTGACCAACCAGCATCAACATCAGACATGTGGAACCGTGTTGAATACAGACCGTTAGAAGGTTTTGTATATGCAATTACACCATTCAATTTTACAGCAATTGCAGGAAATTTACCTTCAAGTGCTGCGTTAATGGGGAATGTGGTAGTTTGGAAACCAGCAGCTACTCAAGTATATTCTGCCAATGTTGTAATGCAAGTTTTCAAAGAAGCAGGTTTGCCAGATGGCGTTATCAATATGGTAATGGGTGATTCTGGAATGGTTTCTGACGTTGTTTTATCAAATCCACATTTAGCGGGAGTTCACTTTACAGGTTCGACGGGTGTTTTCAATGACATTTGGAAAACTATTGGAAATAACATTGCAACTTATAAAACGTATCCAAGAATCGTGGGAGAAACTGGTGGGAAAGATTTCATCATTGCACATCCATCAGCTAATCCAGCACAAGTTGCAGTAGGAATTGCACGTGGTGCTTTTGAATTCCAAGGGCAAAAATGTAGTGCAGCTTCACGTGTTTATGTACCACAAAGTTTATGGCCAGCGGTTCAAGCGAAATTAGAAGCCGATTTGAAATCGATGAAAATGGGTTCGCCAGAAGATATGAGTAATTTCATTACGGCTGTAATTTCAGAAGCTTCATTTGATAAATTAGCGCGTTACATTGACCAAGCTAAAAACGATAGCGATGCCGAAGTAATCATGGGTGGAAATTACGATAAATCAAAAGGTTATTTCATTGAACCAACGGTTATCTTAACTACAAATCCAAAATATAATACGATGTGTACCGAATTATTTGGACCAGTAGTTACGATTTATATTTATGAAGACGCCAAATGGTCTGAAACATTGAAATTAGTAGACGAAACTTCAGAATATGCTTTAACAGGTGCGGTATTTAGTCAATGTCGTTATGCTGTGGAAGAAGCAACGGTTGCTTTACAAAATGCAGCTGGAAACTTCTACATCAACGACAAACCAACAGGTGCTGTGGTAGGAATGCAACCATTTGGAGGAGCAAGAGGTTCTGGAACTAACGATAAAGCAGGTTCATCTCAAAACTTATTGCGTTGGGCTTCTGTTAGAACCATCAAAGAAACTTTCGTAACACCAGAAGATTATAAATATCCGTTTTTAGGATAGTTCAAAGTACGAAGTGTTAAGTACAAAGTACAAAATAAAAACCCGATTTTCAGTTGAGAATCGGGTTTCTTTTATTTAAATAAACAATTTATATTAATTCATTATTGTGTTTTTCAGAATGATGTGTTGGATCAACTGAACTACCTCTTAAACTTTCATAATTACAAAAAAAGTTATCTAATTCCCAATTCAACTGATATTCAAATTTCAAAATAACATTTTTAAAATATTTATTTTCAGCATTAATATCTTTGTCTTTATAAATCTGTAAAAAATCGCATGCTCCAGATTCCCAAATAGTAATTGAAGACATAATATTTTCTTTATGTACTTCAATTTCTATACTGTTAAGAATTCTATCTTCGGACCAAAAATGATTAATTATAACAAAACCATTTTTTTTCCACAAATCTGAATTCTTTTCAATCCAATTATTTGTAATTAGTTTTATATCCATTCCATTTGAAATATTACCAATAAATTATAATCAGTTAACTAATCACTACTTCTTATACTTCAACGGCAAATGCACCACTTTCTTAGTCTCAAAAAACTCATCTTTAAAGAAATCTGATAAATTATATTCTGTTGCTTTTGGGAAAGCTGCCAATTCTTCGGTTAAATCGCCTCCTTTTAAATATAAAATACCGTTCGCTAATTCGTGATTTTGTTTTTTTGAAACTTTATCATCTACCCAACTCACAAAATCAGGCATATTGGTTACCGCACGACTTACAATGAAATCAAATTCTTGTTTCACCAATTCGGCACGTTTTTGTTCCGCTTTTACATTTTTTAATCCTAAACCTGTAGCTACTTCATTTACTACTTTGATTTTTTTTGCAATGACATCAATCAAGTAAAAATCAACTTCTGGATGCAAAATTGCTAGCGGAATTCCAGGAAAACCGCCACCTGTGCCCACATCCATAATCTTTGAACCGGGACTGAATTCGATAATTTTTGCAATTCCTAACGAATGCAAAACGTGACGTGTGTATAACTCGTCGATATCTTTTCTTGAAATCACATTAATTTTTGCATTCCAATCCTCATATAGCGATTGCAATTTTTGAAACTGAAGTATTTGATTATCAGATAAATCAGGAAATTGCTTTAAAATCTCTTCCATTAGTTAAATTTTACACAAAAATACGCTTTTTGGTGAATAAAAAATGACGAATATCATAAATGAAAAAATTATAATAATTATCTTTGGCAAAATTTGAATACAAAATTTATGAGTACTACAACCCCGATTTTCTCAAAAGAAGATAATCTGAAGTTTTTCAGAACATTAAACAAAAGAGTAAACGATTATTTTAAAGAAAATAAAATTGACAAAACAGGAAACTGGAAACTTCACTTGAAAACAATAGTGATGTTTGGTCTTTTCTTAACACCTTATTTCTTTTTATTGGCAATGGATATGCCTTTTTGGACTTACTTATTACTTAACGTAGTCATTGGAATTGGAATGGCCGGCGTAGGAATGAATGTAATGCACGATGGTAATCACGGTGCTTATTCAACTAAGTCTTGGGTAAACAAATTAATGGGCGGAAGTATTTATATTTTGGCCGGAAACGTATACAACTGGCAAGTACAGCACAATGTTTTACATCATACTTATACTAACATTATCGGTCATGATGAAGATTTAGATGCAGGTCGTGTTATACGATTTACAAAAGAAGCGAAATGGGAAAAATTTCATAAATTTCAACATTATTATTCAATTTTTTTATATGGCCTTTTAACATTCAACTGGGCTATCACAACTGATTTCCTTCAAATGAAACGTTACTTAAAAAGAAAATTATCTTATGGAGAAGCAAAAAGCCCTGCTTTTCAATGGACTACTTTGATTATCACTAAGACGATATACTTTTCAATTTGGCTAGTATTACCAATGGTTTTAGGAATAACTTGGTGGAAAGTTTTAGTAGGCTTTGTTGTAATGCATTATACAGCTGGTTTAATCTTAAGTGTTGTATTCCAATTAGCTCACGTAGTAGAAGACACTATTAATCCTATTCCAGATGAAGGCGGAGAAATCGAAAACACATGGGCTATACACCAATTGTTCACTACCGCGAACTTTGCACCAAAAAACTGGATTGTAAATTATTACACAGGAGGTTTAAACCACCAAATTGAACATCATATATTTCCAAATATTAGCCACGTTCATTACGATAAAATTGCTGAAATTGTAAAACAAACGGCAGCTGAATGTAATTTACCATATCACGAGTTTAAAACTACTCGAGCGGCAATCGCTTCTCACTTTAAACATTTGAAAGAATTGGGAAGAAAACCACAATTAGCATAAATAAAATAAGGGACGCGAGGTATCGCGTCTTTTGTATTAACTAAAATAACTAAAACACAATGAACCCGTTATCGGACAGAATTAACAACTTAGCTGTATCACAAACTTTAGCAATGGCAGCTTTAGCAAGAGAATTAAAAGCGCAAGGAAAAGACATTATTAGCCTTAGTTTAGGAGAGCCAGATTTCAACACGCCTGAATTCATTAAAGAAGCTGCAAAAAAAGCTATCGATGAAAACTACAGCACCTACACACCTGTAGAAGGTTACTTAGAATTGAAAGAAGCGATTTGTAAAAAATTCAAAAGAGATAATAATTTAGAGTATAAACCTTCACAAATTGTTGTTTCAACCGGAGCAAAACAATCGTTATACAATATTGCACAAGTAATGTTAAACGATGGTGACGAAGTAATTCTTCCTGCACCCTACTGGGTTTCGTATTTCGAAATCATCAAACTTTCTGGAGGTGTTCCTGTTGAAGTTCCAACTTCTGTAGAAAGCGATTTCAAAATCACACCAGAACAATTAGAAGCAGCCATCACGCCAAAAACAAAAATGATGTGGTTCAGTTCGCCTTGTAATCCAAGTGGTTCTGTTTACAACCGTGAAGAGTTAACAGCTTTGGCTAAAGTTTTAGAAAAACATCCACACGTATATGTAGTTTCAGACGAAATTTACGAACATATTAACTTTTCAGGAACATTTTGTAGCATCGGTTCTATTCCAGGAATGTTAGAAAGAACAATTACTGTTAATGGAGTTGCAAAAGCATTCGCTATGACAGGTTGGAGAATTGGCTATATTGGAGCACCAGAATTCATCGCAAAAGCATGTACAAAAATACAAGGTCAAGTAACTTCAGGAGCAAATTCTATTGCACAAAGAGCTACAATAACTGCGGTTGAAGCAAATCCAAGCGTATTAAACGAAATGGTTTCAGCCTTCAAAAATCGTAGAGATTTAGTGGTTGGATTAGTTAATCAAATTCCAGGATTCAAATTGAATGTTCCAGAAGGTGCATTTTATGTTTTCCCAGATGTATCTTTCTATTTTGGAAAAACCATCAAAGGAACCGAAATTAAAAACGCAACTGATTTCTCAATGTTCTTATTAGCAGAAGCAAATGTTGCAACGGTAACAGGAGACGCTTTTGGAAATCCAAATTGTATTCGTTTCTCTTACGCAACAAGCGAAGCTTTATTAACTGAAGCGATGAGAAGAATTAAAGAAGCGGTTTCTTAAATCATAATAAAAGGTTCTCAAAATACACTTTGTCATTCCGAACTCGTTTCGGAATCTAATTGAGAAGCTGAAACAAGTTCAGCTTGACAAAAATCGTTTTTTTGAGAACCTTTTTCTTGTTTTCTACCTAGCTAAATTCAATCACTTACCAAAAAAATCAATTTAGAATTAGAAATCTTGGATTTTTTATAAGAACTTTGCACACTTTTTTTCGGCAAATCCCGAATAATTAAAGCTTTACAAATGAAGAAGAAGATTGAAATTTTAGCGCCTGCAAAAAATCTAACACAAGGAATTGCTGCTATAAACAGTGGTGCCGATGCGGTTTATATTGGTGCTCCTTTATATGGTGCAAGATCAAACGCTACCAATTCTGTGGAAGATATTGCTGAATTAGTTAAATATGCACATTTATTTAACGCTCAGGTTTTTGTGGTTATCAATACGATTTTATATGATAATGAATTAGAACCTTGTCGTCAATTGATTTGGAAATTGTATGATATTGGTGTAGACGCTTTAATCATTCAAGACATGGCGATTATGGAAATGGAATTACCTCCTATCGTATTGCATGCCAGTACGCAAACCAATAATCGTGATGCCGATAAGATTAAATTCTTAGCGGATGCTGGAATCAAACGTGTGGTTTTAGCACGTGAGTTGAACTTACACCAAATCAAAGAAATCAGCGAAGCATCTGATGTAGAATTAGAATTCTTCGTTACGGGTGCTTTATGTGTTTCGTTTAGCGGAAATTGTTATATGAGTGTTGCTAATGGCGAACGTTCGGCAAACAGAGGTTCTTGTGCTCAAAATTGTCGCTTACCTTATAATCTTATTGACGGAAACGGCGACACTTTAATAAAAAATAGTCACTTACTTTCGATTAAAGATTTTGATGTTTCTAATCAAATTCCAAATTTAGTAGAAGCCGGAATTGTTTCTTTTAAAATTGAAGGTCGTTTGAAAGACATCGTTTATGTAAAAAATAACGTTTCTTATTTGCGTCAGAAATTAGATGCTTTCTTAAACGAAAATAGTGACAAATACACTAAAGCTTCTTCTGGAAAATGTACGTATTTATTTGACTCTTCATTAGATAGAACCTTTAATCGTGGTTATACCGATTATTTTGTAAACGAAAGACATCAATCAATTGGTTCTTGGGAAAGTCCAAAATCAAAAGGGCAATACATTGGAAAATTAATTAAAACCGTTGGAAATTCATACGAAATTGAAAATGGCGAATTATTAAATAATGGTGACGGATTGTGTTTCATCAACGAAAACAACGAAGCCGAAGGAATCTACGTAAACCGTGCCGAAAACGGAATCGTATATC
Source organism: Flavobacterium sp. (assembly GCA_044371865.1). Lineage (GTDB taxonomy): Bacteria > Bacteroidota > Bacteroidia > Flavobacteriales > Flavobacteriaceae > Flavobacterium. The sequence continues at coordinate 3,911 of JBILST010000012.1, read as the reverse complement.
CAAACGTATTAAAAGAAATTAAAGAAGGCACTTTCATCTATAGAAATAACGATGCCGCTTTCATTAAATTAGTAGAACGTGAAGACAGTGCGGTTCGAAAAATAAGTACATCTTTACTATTAAAAGAAAACGAAACTGGTTTTGAATTAATCGCAACTGATGAAGACGGAAATGTAAGCGTTGTAAATTTGGTTCACCCAAAAGAACAAACTAAAAACAACGAATCTTTAGCAGAAAACTTCAAAATTAACTTAGCAAAAACAGGATTTACACCTTATACTGCTGATGAAATTACGATTGAATTTTCTGGAAATTGGTTTTTACCGATTTCAAAAATCAATGAAATGCGAAGAACGGTTTACGAACAATTATCGGAAATTCGTATGAACAATTATGTACGCAAAGAACACCAATTGGTTAAAACATCACATCCTTATCCAGAAACGAAATTGGATTTCATGTACAATGTGGCTAACAAAACTGCTCGTAAATTTTACGAACGTCATGGTGTAACCGAAATTGAAAAAGCATTCGAATTGCAATGGGATCCTGGAAAATCTCGTGTAATGACAACTAAATATTGTATTAAATACGAATTAGAGCGTTGCCCAAAATACCATCGTGAAAACATGGACAAAAAAGTAAAAGAACCTTTGGTTTTGAAACAAGGCGAATTAGAATACAAACTAAAATTCAATTGCAAACCTTGTGAAATGGAAATTTGGGAAAAAGATGCCGAATTCGAAATTGAAGAAGATCATTTTCATTAATAAATTATTGTCAATCTGAACTTGTTTCAGATTCTCGATTCATATCTCATCTTTGAGATGCTGAAACGAGTTCAGCATGACAAACAAATTTACATCGGTTTTTTTATTCCACTAATTTTTTAATCACTTTAGCCGGATTTCCAACCGCTAATGAATTGGCTGGAATATCTTTTGTTACCACCGAACCCGCACCAATTGTACAACCATCTCCAATTGTGACACCTGGGCAAATTACAGTGTTTCCTCCTATCCAACAATCATCACCAATAGAAACTGGCTTTGCAAATTCTGTTTTTCTTCTTTCAATTGAATTAGTGGGATGCGTTGCGGTATAAATATGCACTCCAGGCCCAATAAATACATTGGCACCAATAGTAACTCTTGCACTATCCAAAACCACACAATTCACATTAAAATAAACCATTTCACCTAAATGAATGTTATAGCCATAATCACAATGAAATGGAGGCTCGATGTATATTCTTTTATGTGCATTTGGCAATAATTCTTTCAGAATAGCACGGGCATTTCCGTTCATCAAATATTCTACAACATTAAGTTTATGTAGTATTTTTTTAGCATTATTTCTATCTAAAGACAACTCTTTATCATTGGAAAAATAATTTTCTCCCGACAGCATTTTTTCTTTTTCGGTTTTCATACTTCAATTATTAAAACTAATGATATAAAATTTCAAAATTATTAAACCAAAACTAATAACAAATAAATTAATCCATCCATAGAATAGAGTATTATTTCAAAAATTATAGTTTAAAACATTTACTATGTTGTAAAAATATTGAAAAATGAGTTGCAATTTTTAAAAAAAACATAAAAACCACATGATTTACCTCTTCGCAATCACAACAAAAAACCAATTATTCATTAAAAATTTTACAAAAAAATAAATTACAACTTATTAAAAATCAACATAATGGCATTTTAATTGAAAAATATGCAAAAAAGATAAAAAAAATGAAAAAATATTTTTTTTATCTAAATTTAATTATAAATTTACATTGTTGAATTAATAAAAGTTTATAGTTAAAATTTCAAAACAACTAATTGACTACTATTTATCCCCAAAAAAATAGTAATCTTTAAAGTGAAATTTAAAAATTATAAATTCATTTTCTAAAAATTATTTATTGTGAATATTAACTAAACCTAATAATATTTATACAATATATTAATATAGGAAAAAATTAATTTAAGTTATACATACTGTTGGCCCCCCTTTAAATGTGTAATAGAGAGATAATATCATTTTTTAATGTTAATTACCTTTATTATAGATTATGAAAATTTATTTTAATGAAAGAGATGTTCTTGAAATTGTTAAGAGTAACAAGTCAAGTAGTAAGTTTAAAGTCAATGAAATCGACAAATTATATGTCACATATGGCTATTATTTGTTTTTCAAAATGTACTTTTTAAAAATTAAAACCAAAAATGGTAATGTGTTTTCAATTACAGTAGATAGAAAATACAAATCTCGTATAAAAAGAGAGATCAATCATTTTAGAATTTTAATGAATTGGGAGAAAATGGTTAATCACGCCTAAATCATACTTGCGTAAACTTAATTTATCTTTAATAAATCACACTAAAAAACCGATTATTTCTTACAATAAGTTAATAATCACAAAAATTAAAACAATTTACATTCTGTAAATATGGATTATTCAAAATAAACTCACAAAGAATAATCAGTCGCAGTTTTGATTTGAGAATAATATTCTTGCGGAGAAACCCCTATAATACTTTTAAAACTTTTAAAAAAAGCACTATACGTTGAAAATCCAACTTCAGTAGCAAGCGATTCAAATGTATTTACTTTTAAGTAACCTTCACTTATTAATAGCGTTGATTTTTGAATACGAATTATTTTCTTAAAATCTATAAAACTAATATTAGAATGATACTTAAAAATATAGCCCAAATGACTTTTAGGAATATTTAAATAATTCGCAAAATCTGCCACATTAAAACCTTCTGAAAAAAATATAGATGTATTTAAAGCTTTGTTTTCAATTTCTATAATATAATTTTCTAACTGCGGAAGTATTTTTTCTTTCAAAACAGTATCTTGAATATTGGTTACAGGCACAGAATCATCCATAATCCAAATATTATCAAAAGACATCTTTTGCTTGTTATAATCATTTAATTTATTTTGAAAAATCTCATAACCATATAGCAGTTCTGGAGTGAGCAATATTTTAAAATAAAGAAAAATCCAAACCACAGCATCAATTAACAAAAAATTATTTTTGCTCAAATGCCAAAATTGAATATTATTAAATATTAATTCAATAAAAAATACAATAAAATTAACGAATACAAATACAAAAAAACCAAAAAACAACAATGTCCATTTCTTAATTACAGAATTTTGCTTATTGATTAGAAAAATATCACTAATGCGCTCCCAAACAAATTTCTTTAAAATGAAATATAATTTCACAACATAGTAAACATTCAACAATATAAATAAGCTAAGCAACACTTTAAAACCTAATATATTTGGAGAGTAATTTAAAAAGATGCTTATTACAATAAACAAAACCAAAGGAATAAGCAATCGAACTAAATCTTTCTTTATTAAATTACTACGATTTCTAATTAAATTAGTAAAATACAAATATGACAAAGTGGAAACAAAGACAAAAAAGAATAGATCTAACTCTCTGAGAAAATTTATATTAAGAGCTATTTTCGAGAGTCCATTAAACAAATGGCGTATCGATGAAATTAAAAAAATTCCAATCAAATAAATATTTGCATATCTATTAGATTTATAGTGATTACTCATTAAAAAAATAATTAAAAAACCTAATAGTGCGGAAATTAAATAAACTATTTCTGTATACATAAGGCTCAATATTAAGATAATACCTATCAAATTTACAACATTTATCTTTAAATAGGTTGTAAAATAGTTAAAATTAATTGTAAAATAATTGAAATCGTGGTAAATACATTAAAAACGGTAGATTAACTACTAGTTTCTTAGACATACCTACATTATCGCTTCAATTTTTATTCACACAAACCCAAATGCTGTAATTTAAATTCAAAATCACATGAGATTTTGGTATATTCATTAAAATTTTATGTAAAAAACTTGAAATTTTAAAT